>DAOMGA010000369.1:0-2316 GCA_035430085.1 Pseudomonadales bacterium | reverse complement strand
TGATCGAACCAATGATAAACCTCCGTACTTTCTATCACGTCATCGTCGTCACACTGCAACAATAAAACAGGGGCGATTATTCGTGTGTTGCTATCAAGTCCATAACGCGACACAGGTGGCGCGCTGAGCAACAAACCAGCACAAGATATCATTTCGGACAATTGCGCTACTATTGCGGCTCCAAATGAAAAACCGGCAAGAATGATTGGCAAATCTGGCAACTCCATTTGGAATCGCCCCAATAACCATCTCGCATCTTCTAACTCACCAATCCCATCATTGTAGACCCCGCCACTGAGCCCGACACCACGGAAATTAAAGCGCACCGTTACAATGTCACTATCGCGACAGGCACGTGCCAAGGTAAAAACAACTTTGTTATCCAGACTTCCTCCGTACAACGGATGGGGATGGCAAATCAAAGCCATTGCACGCGGATTTGAAACACCATTGATCAAGAGCTCTATACCCACCCCCTGACGACGGAGCAACAATCTGGTCTCACGTTCATGCATCCAGTCAGTTGGAAAGCTATCAGAAACATTCATCGCAATATTTCACCATTTCTTTTGCTCAACTGTGATGATTGCATTATCCTCATAGAGAAAATTTATACCAATGGAGAGATATTGTGGATATGAATGCAGACGTGATACTGATTGCTCTGGCAAGTGGCATAACGGGCATAGTGATTGGCGCGTTTCTGATGTTCCGGGGGATACACCCTAAAAGCCGCCAGCAACTGGAAGCCCGGTTACAAGACGCAGAACGAAAACTCCAACAACAAAATGCCCAAATTACAGAACACTTTACCCATACAGCTTCTCTCGTCAGCAACCTGACACGAAACTACCGTGACCTGCATGACTATTTGTCTTCTAGCGCCCAGCAATTAGGCAATATTGATATCCAGCCGGTTTTACTCAGCGATAGCAAGTCTGCGCCTATATTAGGACAGGGTGTAGTGATAAATCCACCGCTGGATTATGCGCTGAAAAAAAGCGACGTCGGCACATTGAGCGAAGTATACGGATTAAAAGATGAGGCACCAAAACCAGATGCCTATGAGAAGTGAGAATTTCAAATAAAAATGGCGCCTACATCGGCGCCATTTTTATTTTTTACAACGTAATTCAGGAGCCAGAATAAGCCAATAATGCCGCACTAACTGCTTTTCCAGAATTAATTGGCGCCTTCATCGAAGTTAATACCGCATCCAGCGCGCCCAGACAAAACAGTACATTTTTCTGATTACAAGCAAAACCCATCAAGCCGATACGCCATACTTTCCCAGCCAGCTCACCAAGACCAGCACCAATTTCCAGACTATAAATTTCCAGCAAAGCCTTACGAACTGCCGCTTCGTCTACTCCTTCAGGAATTGTGACTGCATTCAATTGCGGCAACCGCTCTCCTTCAGGCACAACAAAATTCAAACCCATTGCCTCTATGCCAGCCACCAGCGCCTTATGATGAAAGCTATGTCGCGCCCATGCATTTTCTAGGCCTTCTTCTTTAACAAGAACCAGCGACTCATGTAATGCGTATAGCGCGTTAATAGGAGCTGTGTGGTGGTAAGCACGCTTCACGCCGCCACCCCAATAGCCCATAACAAGATTCATATCGAGAAACCAGCTCTGCACCTTGGTTTTACGACTACTAATTAATTCAACCGCGCGCTCACTAAAGCTGACAGGCGATAATCCAGGCGTACATGACAAACATTTTTGTGTTCCGGAATAGATTGCATCAATTCCCCACTCATCAACACGCAATTCACTGCCAGCCAGAGATGTCACTGCATCAACAATAGTCAGACAGTTATATTTTTGGGCAATAGCGCAAATAGTTTTAGCGTCCGACAAAGCGCCTGTGGATGTTTCTGCATGAACGAATGCGACAAATTTTGCATCCGGATTTTTTTTTAGAGCATCTTCAACTTTCTGGGGATCAACAGAACGCCCCCAAGGATCAACCACCATAACTGCAACTGCACCGCAGCGATCAACGTTTTCTTTCATTCGTCCGCCAAAAACACCATTCTGACAAACGATTACTTTATCGCCAGGCTGCACAAGATTTACAAAGACTGCTTCCATACCAGCAGAACCAGGGGCAGATACAGGCAAAGTAAGTCGATTTTCTGTTTTAAATGCGTATTGCATCAATAATTTGATTTCGTCCATCAGGTGTACAAATACAGGATCAAGATGCCCTATTGTAGGTCTAGCCATTGCCTCCAAAACACGCGGACTAACATCAGACGGACGGGGAACAATCAAGGTACGAAAAGGCGGATGAAACGATTTCATGAAT
>DAOMGA010000368.1:0-2317 GCA_035430085.1 Pseudomonadales bacterium | reverse complement strand
AACTCAGAGACGAGAACAAAATAATTCAATAACTATAAAAGGAGTTTTTCCATGCGTGCTGTTTATTTTGCTGGTGTACTGCTGTTTGGTATAACTTGCCCGGTTTTTGCCGTTGATACAGATAATGACGGCATTCCTGATCCCTCTGATTCCAGTCCGTCCAATACCAGTTTGCCCGGCTATACGCCGTTGTACACCAAAACCGGTTACGGAGCGGTGGGCGATGTTTTTGGCTGGTCTGTGAGTGGGCTGGGTGACATCAACAATGATGGCTACAGCGATTTCATTGTTGGAGATTTCCTCGATGACGCGAGTAAATACAACGGCGGTACGGCCCGTGTCTTCAGTGGAAAAACCGGCAGCCTGATATACACCTTTAACCCGGTAGCGACACTGGATTACATGGGGCATGCCGTGGCGGGTGCCGGTGATGTGAATAATGATGGCAGGCCCGACATCATTGTCGGTGCCTACGGTGCTTCTAGCCTTGCCGGCTTTGCACGGGTTTTCAACGGCGCCAACGGCAGCATTCTCTATACCTTCTACGGTAATAGCGCGTCGCAGCGGCTGGGCTATTACGTCAGCGGTGCGGGTGATGTGAATAATGATAATTACGATGATGTGATTGTCGGCAGCATCGGCAGTGTTGCCAATGTTTACAGTGGCAAGACCGGTGCAGTGCTGTACACCTACAATTTCAGTGGTAAGGTCGGTAAGGCAGGTGATGTCAACCAGGATGGTTATGCAGATTTTCTGGTTGGCTACCGTGTTTTCAGTGGAAGCAATGGAGCATTGTTGTACAACCTGCAAAACAGTCTGGGCGGTGGGAACTTTGTGTCCCTTGGTGATGTTGCGGGTGTCGGCGACATCAATGGTGATGGCTATCCAGACATGGCTATCGGTGATACCGGTGTTGCTGGCGGCGGTTGCGTGTATGTGTTCAGCGGTGCCAACGGTAAAAAGTTGGCGCAATATTTCAAAGGAATCAGCACCGGCAGTGGCTTCGGTTTTACGCTGGATGCTGCGGGTGATGTTAATAAGGATGGTTTTGCCGATTTGATTGTCGGCGGTTCCGGCTTTGATGCAGCCCGTGTGATCAGCGGTGCCAATGGCGCATCGCTGTACACCTTCGTGGGAGCCAGCACGAGTGATAAATTTGGCTATTCTGTGGCGAGTGCCGGTGATACCAATAACGACACCTATCCGGATTTTATTGTTGGCGCATACGAAGCCGGTGCCTCGTCGCAAGGGCAGGCAATGGTGTTTAGTGGCGCGTTGAATGCCGTGTATTGGGCAACGGATTCGGATGGTGACAGCGTGAATGATTTCCAGGATGCATTGCCGCTGGAGCCATTAGAAACGCTGGATATGGATCGCGACGGTATTGGTAACAATGGTGATGGTGATGATGACGGTGATGGTGTGCCAGATGTTGTCGATGCAGCGCCGCTGGATGCCGGTAATACGAATGAAACAGGTTTGCCGCTGAATGCACCGTTTAAAGGTTCATCCGTCAACGAAGCGGTAATCGTGCAGTAAACACAAGAAGCGAGCACACATGTCACGTATCACACTACCCGCAGGCGATCTGCCGGACACAGCGAAACTCTTCTCCCTGAACGCAGCGATGGGCAAAGCCCTTGCCGGGCTTTCTGTCGCTATCTACAGCCAGACCGTGATCGACTTGCGTGTGCGAGAAGCTGTGCGTATGCGCATCGCTCATATCAATCAATGCCTGTTGTGCGTCGGCTTCCGTTTTCCACAACAGTCAGCGGAATTTGCCGCGCTTCATATTGATGAAGCTTTCTATGCTGCCGTTCCGCAATGGCGCGCCAGCGCATTGTTCAGTGAGCGTGAAAAAATAGCGATTGAATACGCCGAAAAGTTTGCTGAAAACCATCTGTCCATCGACGACAGCTTTATGGCGACATTGCACAGGCATTTCACGGATGAAGAAATTTTTACCTTGACCACCATCATTGCCGGTTTGATGGCGAATGGTCGTATTTTGCAAGTGTTGCAAGTTGAGCAGGCAGTTTGTGGGGTGTAGGAAATTGATCAAGTCAAAATTTTATGGAGTTTGTGCTGCCGTATTTTTTATATGGGCTACGCCGCTGTCGGCAATTGCCTGGGATTATGCGCAAGCCCCATTAGTCTGGCAGGCCGGTGCTTCACCTAACGTAGCGTTGATGATCGATGATTCAACCAGCATGCATTATCAGGTAATCAGCGAATCCTATCGGCGTGCTAAGGCGGCAAATCCGGGTAATTACACTCTTCCTAATTGGTATGTCTGTACCGGTTATGACAACAACAC
>DAOMGA010000367.1:0-2319 GCA_035430085.1 Pseudomonadales bacterium | reverse complement strand
GAATCAAGCTTTTGCGCCCAATTTATGTTTTAGCACTTCGATGGCTATCGGCAATAGTGATATGGCAACAACACCGAGAATCACCAGTTCAAAATGTTTCTTGACCACTTCCATCTCACCAAAAAACACACCGGCACCCACGCAAATCGGCACCCACAATAGTGAGCCAATAAAACTGAAAGTAATAAAGCGCATGTACGGCATTTTGCCCACACCGGCTACAAAAGGAGCGAATGTTCTGACAATCGGCACAAAGCGCGCCATGATGACTGTGCGCGAACCATATTTATTATAAAACTGCTCTGTTTTGACTAGGTGGGCTTTGCGGAAGAAAAAAGAATCCTCCCGACTGAATACTTTCGGACCAATGGTACGCCCTATCCAGTAATTGACGTTATCGCCACAAAATGCTGCCAGAATAATAATGCCGCCACACAGGAATGGATCGAGTTTTCCGGTAGATGCGGCAATAGCACCCACGGCAAACAACAGCGAATCACCCGGTAAAAACGGCGTGACTACCAAACCTGTCTCCGCGAAAACTATCAGGAACAGTATGGCGTAAACCCATACTCCATAAGTGTCGACCATCATGGCCAAGTGATCGTTGATGTGCAGGATAAAATCAATCGGATTCATGCAAGATGATCTCTTGTTGTCGTTTTATATTGGTCCGCCCGAGACGATTTGAACGTCCGACCTGTCCCTTAGGAGGGGACCGCTCTATCCAGCTGAGCTACGGGCGGTAGCTGAAGTACTATTCTACCGGTTTTGGTACACGAAACGGCAACGCCAATAGCACGCAAGTCACACACCACAGCAACAATTCATGATTGGCCAGTATCGATCTGGCAATCAAGGGGATGCGCTCACTCAATGTCGGATGCATGCTGATAAAATCAGACCCCTCAAGCATCGCAGCCGCTTCACCCCAGATACAAGCCAGAGCAGCGAGCGATAAAAGCCAGACAGCATACCGGTTTAAAAAATGGCAGCGCGTAAATACAGCGTAATCCAGTGCAGGACGAGTATCCTGGTATCGGCGTAAAAACCACAGCACCAACACCACACTCAGCGGCAATAAAAATAGAGGCAACGGGATATCAATGTAACGACCAGAAGTTGAGAACATCGCAGCAAATACGATGGCTCCAATGACATAGCAAGCAAAACCACTGCGTACCATAGTAGCCACCCTGCCTGATGTAGTTTCCAGCAATAAATCTCTCACCCAAATCAACGCAGCAACAGAAAATAGCACTGAAAAACCCGCCAGCATCCAGCCCCAAACATGCGCCATGGGCTCAGCCAATGTCTGTAATAACAATTTGTACCAATACGATACGCTGGCGTCAGACAACCAATGTTGATCTGCCATAAAAAACAGTACATGTTGTTCTGCCCATGTAAACGATGTAGGCGATATAGTCAGGCGTAAACTTTTGTAAATAGCCTGCACCAATGCCCCAGCAAATAATTGGCTCCATACACTCATGAATATTGCGCGCTGGATATTGTGTGTGAGCGGCACCAACAACAGGGCAATTAAAATTCCGAAGCTGACGGAAACAACAATGCGCAACACTGCATTATCAATCGGCACTACAGAACCCGACAGCGCAAATTTATGATCACGGGCTTCATCCAGCATCCCCCAACGGGCGCCGACTGTTCCTTCCAGTTGCGCCTTCCATGATTGGTCATAGGCTTCCACCACGTTGTAATCAAAATCGTGTGCAGCAGCAAAAGCCGGCAAGCTGCGGACAAACTGCGCGGCTGTCAGCAAATTGGCGTGCGCAGGACCTCGGCTACGACCTTCCGTCGGCCAACCGGTTTCTCCCACCAGAATAGGTTTACCCGGAAAACGTTCTTTAATGCGATTAATAATGGCCAGCATGTGTTGCTGCGCTTCGTCCACAGACACCGGTTCATCTTCCCAGTACGGAAGAATATGAATCGTGATGTAATCCACATGGTCTGCTATTTGCGGATTTTTCAACCAGAATGCCCAAACATCCGCATAAGAAACCGGTTGTTTGATCGCACCACGTACACGATCAATATAGGCAATCAATTCATCCGGCTTTAAATCCTGACGCAACAATACTTCATTGCCTACAATCACGCGCTTCACCGCTTCCGGATAACGATTGGCTGTATCAATCAGAGCTACAATTTCCTTATCGTTACCAGCAGCTCCTCGCCCCAACCATGCACTGTGTGTCAAAGCAAAACCGTGTTTTGCCGCCAATTCCGGCACAACTTCCATACCACCGAGTGAGGTATAGGTGCGCACACCGTCAAACACACCTTTCAGTT
>DAOMGA010000366.1:0-2319 GCA_035430085.1 Pseudomonadales bacterium | reverse complement strand
GCTGGCAATACCGGCGATCAAGCCGATCCAGAAGCCGGCAGCGCCCATGGCGGGTGTGAGTGTGTCGGTGAATGTCAGCAGATAACCTATCGGCAAACCAACACCCCAGAACGATAAAAAAATAATCAGCATCGGGATGCGTGTGTCACGGAAGCCACGCAATACGCTGATCGCTGCCACTTGCAACACATCAGCTACCTGAAAAATCGCGGCGAGTGTCAGTAATTGCACTGCGACTTGTCGCACATCAGCATCATTGGTGTAGAGCGCGGCGATCAAGGATTTACCGAGCAACAGTAAAGGTACATAAAACATCGCAATGCAGAGCGCGAGTAACAAGGCGCTGCGCGCCAGTTTTTGTGCGGTGGGCAAAGAGCCTTCGCCGATCAGAAAACTCACGCGCAATGTCAGTGCCATACCGAGGCTCAGTGGCACCATAAACATCAACGACACGGCATTCAGCACCAACTGGTGTCCTGCCACGACGACAGGCCCGAGTGGCGCAAGAAATAATGCAATCACAGTGAACATGCTGACTTCAAAAAACAGTGTGAAGCCGATAGGAATACCGAGTTTCAATAACTGGATGATTTCGCGCCAATAAGGCCGTACCCGACCGTGTAACAGTGAGAAGTGGCCGAAAGTCGGGCTTGCGTGCAAGTAAGCGAGCAGCGCCAGCAGGGCTATCCAGTTCGCCAGCGCCGTTGCCCAGCCACAGCCGACACCGCCCATAGCGGGCAATCCCAGCTTGCCGTAAATGAAAATGTAATTCAGCGGCAAGTTGCAAGCGGTAGACAGCAGGGAGACGCCCATCATGACGCGGGTATGCCCCAGGCCGTCGGTCATGCCTCGCAATGCCACAATGATCAGCATGGCGGGTATGCCCCAGATAAAACCGTTGAGGTAGCCCTGTGTAATCGCAGCCGTAGCTGTGTCGAGCTGCAGCCAGCCCAGTGCGGGGTGAATGTTGCCCAGCAGAACTATCATCAACACGCTGGAAAGCAGGGCGATGTACAAGCCTTGCCAGGTGACTGGCACGATGCGCGCCAGAGTCTGTGCGCCTCGATGGCCGGATATCGTGGGTTGCAGCGCACTGAGGATGCCGACGAAAAACAGGAATACCGGCATCCAGAAGCTGTTGCCAATTGCCACACCAGCGAGATCACGCGCGCTGTAGTGACCGGCCATCATGGTGTCGATCACGCCGTTCAACATCTGTGCGAGCTGGGTCACGAGAATCGGCAAGCCCAGATGGGCGAGAATTTTCCATTCACCGAAAGTGTTGAATCCATTGCTTGTACAATGCGATTTCTTGTTGGAGTGACGGAACAGCATGGGCAATACCTCAGTGATCATTTTACAACGGCAAACGCTGGACTGGGCTGCATTGACACCAGAGAGTTTTCGTCCGTTATCGGCAGCGTTCTGTCGTTTGTGGAGCAAACCGGAGGATTACGTCTTCCGTTTGATGCAACTGTGGGATGAAACCTTTGCTATCGGTTATTTTGAAACGCGTGCGCGCTTGAAAGCGATTTCAACACGCAATCTGTCATCCATTGCCGGTGTGGAATTTATTCCGTATGACGGCTATAAAAATATTCCGGATAAACGCGCATTTTATTTATTCATGGATGATGACGATTGGGCGGGACCTGATCTCGGTACAGTGCTGAGTACACAATCGCCGGATGAGCATCAGGCCTTATTGTGGCGCGCGGTGAATATTGGCAGCCCGCAACAGGAATTTCCTGCGTTTGTGTGGGGATTGAATGGTCGCTGCATGACCAATAATTATGCGGTGAGCAGTGTGTGGCTGGATCATTTGTCGCGTCTGGATAGTGTGATCCAGCATTACACCGCGTCACTGACATTGGCGACACTGGACAAACCCGTACAACTGGATGCGGCGGTCACTGCCAGCAATAAAAGCCCGTGTTCCAGCGTGTCACTGGATCGCGGACTGGATGGTGATTTGTCGCCGGAAAAACTGGCAGCGTTGGTGGATGATTATCTGGCGCGAATGGCAACAATATTGCCTGAATATTTACCGGCAGCGCAGTGGGTATTACCCTTGGTAGCAGAAACAGTGGCACTGTTCGGTGAGGTCAGCGCCAGTCGTATTAGATAATTCAGTCAAGCGCTGATAATATAAACACAAATAACATAAGCACCAATAACAAGAGTATTCAGGGTAAGTTGTATGACAACGCATGATGTTACAGCGCCTGCAACCGATGACAGACTTGCGGTGGAATTGGCTGTGCGGGAAGCAGTAGAAAAATTTTCCCGGGATGGTGTGGTCATACTGCGGCAGGTGGT
>DAOMGA010000365.1:0-2336 GCA_035430085.1 Pseudomonadales bacterium | reverse complement strand
AGTAGTAATATGCGTGGTGCAAAATATAGAAAACAAACATAAAAAAGGGGTCATACCCCGTTTCGCACGGTTTCGTAAATTTATAAACCGATTATCATAACCCCACTGTTGTCACTGAGCGCTGGTCATAAATATGAACGATACTAAATCACTACCCGTCTTGCCGGATCGCCTTTCGTGTAATCCCCGTAGTCCACATCATGTAAAAGAAATTTTCGAACATAGTGTTGGCATCCGCTTGAATGGCAAAGAACGCACTGATGTTGAGGAATATTGCATCAGTGAAGGTTGGGTGAAAATCGCTTCTCCCAAAGCATTAGATCGTCGCGGGCAGCCGCTTATGATTGCGCTTAAGGGAACTGTTGAAGCTTTTTATAGTTAGAAACAATAGGGGTCAGAGACCCCTTTTTTAGATAGTGGAGAAAGTAAATGGCTGGAAATAGTGTTCGTCTGCACAGAGTCTTGAAAACAACTCCCGAAAAAGTTTATCGAGCATTTTTAACGCCAGAGGCTATGGCGAAGTGGCTTCCACCCAAAGGTTTTACCGCTACATTTCACCATATGGAAGCCAAGGTGGGAGGGACATTCAGGGCGTCATTTACCAACTTCACCACACAGCAAAGCCATTCATTTGGCGGCGAGTTCATCGAGTTGATACCCGATCAGCTGATTCGTTATACCGATAAATTCGAAGATGAGAATCTGCCCGGCACGATGCATGTCACCGTCACAATAAAAGCGGTGTCTTGTGGCGCGGATCTCACGGTCATTCAGGAAGGTATTCCTGACGTTATCCCCGTAGAAATGTGTTATCTGGGATGGCAGGAATCTTTGGAAGCGTTAGCGTTTCTGGTTGAACCGGATATCCGGGAGTAATGAGAACAGACTTCGTGGAGTCCAAAGTACTTGCCAGCAATTAATTAATTTCTGTATTGATATCCGGTAAATTGCCAAACAGCTGATTAAGCCCGCTAGACCAGGCGCTGCGTAGTTGCTGCAAATACGGGTGATTTTCCTCAAAGCGATACGGCTCGTGTGCGGAGAAATCATTCGTACGGTGTAGCAGAACATCAATTGGTGGCCCGACAGAAATATTCGAGCGAATGGTGGAATCAAACGAGATTAATGCGCATTTCACCGCTTGTGCCAGCGAGGTTTGTGAATTGATCACGCGATCAATGATCGGTTTGCCGTATTTGCTTTCGCCGATCTGGAAATAGGGCGTATCGACGGTCGCTTCAATAAAATTGCCTTGCGTATAGACGTTGAACAAGCGCGGTGCTTCGCCGCGAATTTGCCCGCCAACAATCAAACTGCAACTGTAATCCACACCGTTTTGAGCTTCTTGCCCTGAATCACGCTTGATGACTTCGCGCACGGTTTTGCCCACCAGTGTTGCCACGTCATACAGCGAATGCAGGCTGAGAATATTTTCATCATCCTGCCGCACCTGTTTTTGCAACTGGCTGATGACGGATTGTGTGGTGGCGAGATTGCCGGCGCTGACAATCGCAATACGCCGATCATTGCCGTCCTGAAAAAGATGCATCTTGCGAAACGTGGCGATGTGATCCACGCCCGCATTGGTGCGTGAATCCGATGCGAATAACAAACCTTCTTCCAACAGCATTGCTACGCAGTAAGTCATTTTCTTGTTCCAGATACTCTTGTGCTGAATGTTTCAATCCGTGAATGACAAAGCTTATTGATCCATGGATTTGACAAAGGCATTGGCCACCATGGTTTCGCCGCCGCCACCATTGCGCATGCCGCGCACCGGGCAAGCTTCCAGATAATCCATCCCCACAGCCAGTTTCAAATGGTGATGACCTGCTTCAACGCCATTGGCGATATCCAGACCCCACCAGTAATCGTCGATGGCGACTTCCACCCACGCATGACTGGCGACGTGTTCGGTATCTTGTGTGTAGAGATAGCCGCTGACATAACGCGCCGGTAAACCGATGGCATGCGCACAAGCCAGATAAATATGGCTGAAATCCTGGCACACGCCCTGCCGTTTGGCGAAAGCGGCAGCAGCGGTGGTGCAGGCATCGGTTTCGCCCGCCTGGAATGTCATCTGTTCACGCAATCGCATCATCAGTTGCCACGCAGCATCGCGTGGAAAATCTTTCACAATATTGGCAAAGGGCAAGGCCAGTGCTGCGAGTGTGCTGTCGACGCTGGTTAATGGTGTGGAGCGAAGAAATAGCAGCGGTGATAACGCGCCCGCTTTTTCCATCGCGCAATCATCCACTTCAACAAAACCTTCCGCTTCGATAACGATGTCCTGATGTGGAAAATCGACAGTGATGACGTGCATGACGTTGCCATAG
>DAOMGA010000364.1:0-2355 GCA_035430085.1 Pseudomonadales bacterium | reverse complement strand
AGCTGATAAACGCGGTTATTCCCAGGATTCCGTGGAAGCGATGTCACGTTTGCTGGAAATCAAGCTGCAGGATTTTGGTGTCAGTGCTGAAGTGGTATCTGTGCAGCCCGGGCCAGTCATCACGCGTTTTGAAATTCAACCCGCTGCGGGTATTAAAGCCAGTCGCATTTCCGGTCTGGCAAAAGATCTGGCGCGTTCATTGGCGGTGATCAGTGTGCGTGTAGTGGAAGTTATTCCCGGCAAATCTTACGTCGGTATTGAAGTGCCGAATGAAGCGCGTGAAATGGTGCGGCTCGGTGACGTACTCGCTTCCAATGCGTATGACGAATCAAAAAGTCCGCTGACACTGGCATTGGGCCATGACATTGCCGGCAGCCCTGTCATGGCCGATCTGGCAAAAATGCCGCATTTGTTAGTGGCGGGCACAACCGGTTCAGGTAAATCGGTCGGCGTGAATACCATGCTGATGAGTCTGCTGTTTAAAGCGGGCCCCGATGAAGTGCGGTTGATTCTGGTCGATCCAAAAATGTTGGAACTGTCTGTTTACGAAGGCATTCCGCATTTGTTAACGCCGGTTGTGACCGACATGAAAGATGCAGCCAATGCGTTGCGTTGGTCTGTCGGTGAAATGGAGCGTCGCTACAAATTGATGGCGGCACTGGGTGTGCGCAATCTCGCGGGCTATAACAAGAAAGTGATGGACGCAAAAGCAGCCGGGCAACCGATTGTTGATCCTGTGTGGCGTCCTGATCCGATGGCGTTTACGCCTGTTGATCAACAAACTGCGCCACAACTCGACAAACTGCCGTACATTGTGATCGTCATTGATGAATTTGCCGACATGATGATGATTGTCGGTAAAAAAGTGGAGCAATTGATTGCACGCATCGCACAAAAAGCACGTGCTGCCGGTATTCATTTGATTCTTGCGACACAGCGACCGTCGGTGGATGTCATCACCGGTTTGATCAAGGCCAATATTCCTACGCGTATTGCTTTTCAGGTGTCATCCAAAATTGATTCGCGCACAATTATCGATCAGGGTGGCGCAGAACAATTATTGGGTCACGGTGATATGTTGTATTTGCCACCCGGCAGTCCGGTACCGATTCGTGTGCATGGCGCGTTTGTGGATGATCATGAAGTGCATAGCGTTGTAGAGGACTGGAAGCGTCGCGGTGCACCGAATTATCTGGAAGAAATCATGCAGGAACAGAGCAGCGTTTTTGTGCCAGGTTTTTCCAGCAGTGATGAAGAAGGTGGTGAGGGCGGTGATCCGGAAGCTGATGCTTTGTATGACAAAGCAGTGGTATTTGTGCTGGAAACGCGCAAGGCATCCATTTCATCCGTACAACGCAAATTCCAGATTGGCTATAACCGCGCTGCACGCTTGGTAGAAGCGATGGAAGCTGCCGGTATTGTGAGTGCAATGAATAGCAACGGCAGTCGTGAAATTCTCTCGCCCGGTTCGCGCTAGATTGCGTGTGCTGGCTGATCATAAAGTTCCGGGGTAGATATGAAAAAAATTATCTTGTTGATGGTATTGGTGGGCTTGCAGCAAGCACATGCTGATGCTGTCGCAGACTTGCTGAAAATTCTTGCACCAGTCAAAGGCATCACTGCTGCTTTCACTCAGGATACGCTGAATGCTAAAGGTGAAATTCAGCAGCACAATGAAGGAACGTTAAAAGCGCAAGAGCCCAATCATTTTTACTGGAAAACGGTTGAACCATACCCGCAAGAAATAGTTACCGATGGCAAAACCTTGTGGGTTTACGATCCGGACCTTGCGCAGGTAGCCATCAAACCATTTGAAGAGAATTACAGTAAGACGCCGGCCATGCTGTTTGCAGGTAACTCCGCTGTGATTGCAGAACAATTTACAGTGGAAAAATTACCCGACGCTGCGCAGGCATTTCGGTTGCTGCCTAAAAAGCAGCAACAGGATTTATTTCAATCGCTGGAAATGACCTTCAACAAGGGAGTGCCGGAATCCATGGTGATTCTGGATGCCATGCAACAGAAGACCACGATTCACTTCAGTGCTGTGACAGTCAATCCGGATATTCCGGGCAATCAGTTTCGCTTCGAGCCTCCTGCAGGTGTAGAAGTGTTGACCACAAAATAGGAAAAGAGTCTGCTGATGCGGGATCTGTTAAGCCAGACATGCGATACAACAGCGGCGCAACCACTCGCGGCACGGCAGCGTCCGCAAACACTGGATCGTTATATTGGTCAGTCGCATCTGCTCGCGCCCGGTAAGGCGCTGCGTGAAGTGATCGAGAAAGGCCACCTGCATTCGATGATTTACTGGGGACCGCACGGCGTCGGTAAAACCACACTGGCGCGATTGCT
>DAOMGA010000363.1:0-2356 GCA_035430085.1 Pseudomonadales bacterium | reverse complement strand
AGCCAGACCCGGTTTCAGATTATCGGGTTTGAGCAATTCTTCTGTCAGTGTGAGCGCTTTTTTTACATCTTCCAGTGGCATACGGTTTGCCAGCCCCTGCCGGTTGCGTGCTGCCTGTGTGTTGCTGTTTTGTGCGATAGCCACCGACACGTTGTACAACGCCATGGCCAGCACCTTATCTTGCGGTACCCCCTGACCTTTGTCGTACAGTACGCCGAGATTACTCAATGCGTCGACATCGCCCACTTCGGCGGCAGGCCGATACCAACGCGCTGCTTCGATGTAGTTCACCGGTATGCCGGTGCCGTGTTCATTCATCGCGCCGAGATTGTATTGCGCATCGCTGTTGCCCTGTTCGGCGGCCTTGAGATACCAGGTCGCAGCTAATGGCGGATTTTTTCCTACACCAAAACCGTTTTCGTATAACACCCCCATGGAATACTGGCATCGTGCATCGCCTTTTTCAGCCAATGGCTGGATTTCTTTCAATGCCAGATCGTACTGTTTTGCAGAGAAATAGCTTACTGCTTCATCAAAGCCTGCTTGCAGCACTGGCGATACCAACACCAGTGCTGCACACAGTATCAAACGCAATCGGGCAACTAACACGTGGATTACTCTTTGCCTCTTTCAGCGGCTTTTTGCCCTTCTTCGAGCTTTTTAATATCCTCAGGTGTGAGTTGCGGACGATCAATCTTGATAGTCAGCTTGTCCAGTGTCGCTGTCAGGGCAAAAGGAGGTTTGTAGTCTTCATCGTTCACGCCGGTGAGCGTGTCCGAGCCGATATCAAAAGACTCATCCCATTGCAGGATCATCGGCAGGGTGTGTGGCATTTCCTGGGTTGCCACCACGTTGCCATCCACTTTCAGTGTGCCGGTGCCGGGCTGGCCCAAGCCGCTCATGTTATTCAAGGCGAGTGTGCCAACGCCAAGACCGCTGTATTTGAAATCGAATTCGACAGTGTGTTTGCCTGGTGCGAGTGCATCAGGTCCTTCCCACCTGATGCGGTTCAGGTCAACCATGTTCCAGAGAAATACTGGTTTACCTTTCAGTAGATAAAAGCCGTAACCGGCAAATCGACCGCCCGAAGTAAGAATCATGCCTTCCGCACCGCCTTGAGGAACATCGATATCTGCAGTGATGGTGTATGAAGCATTGAGCAACATCGGTGAATCGCCTTGTGGTAAACCCACCATTGGCTTGGTATAGACAAACTCGGTGCGGCCGGCAGTAATATTGGGGCGTGGAGCCACAATGCGTGCAGCCACAGAAGCGTCCATCGGGAAGACCTGGTACTTCTTGGCCTCTGCGATAAACATGTCTTTCAGCTGTTTTACTTTGTCCGGATGCTTGTCAGCGATATTTTTCGACTGACTAAAATCTGTATTCAAGTCATACAGCTCTAGCGCCTGATTGTTCAGCGGATCTGGATTTGCCGGACCACTAACTTCCCACGGCGCGCGATTCACTTTCGTGCTGAGCAACCAGCCCTCGTGGTACAGCGCCCATTGACCAAACATTTCAAAGTACTGTGTCTTGTGGCGCGAAGGTTCTTTCGCATTTTTTGCATCGAAAGTGTAGGCAAAGCTGGTGCCTTCGATGGGTGCTTGCTTGATGCCATCGACAGTGGTTGGTGCAGGAATGCCGGTGGCTTCGAGAATGGTCGGCACAACATCAATCACGTGCATGAACTGCTCACGCAGCGCACCTTTGTCCTTGATGCGTGCGGGCCATGACACCACCATGTTCTGGCGTACGCCACCAAGCCGCGATGCATTCTGTTTGAACCAGGTGAACGGGGTATCAAAAGCCCAGGCCCAGCCGGCGGACATATGGTTATAGGTTTTCTCGGTGCCCCACACGTCGTACCATTTCATCTGCACATCAACGGGCACTTGAACGCCGTTGAAAAATGCAACTTCGTTAGTCGTGCCAAGCGGGCCACCTTCAGCACTGGTGCCGTTGTCGCCATTAATGTAAATGATAAGTGTGTTGTCGAGTTTTCCCATCTCATCGATAGCGTCGACAACACGACCAACTTCGTAATCACTGTAAGCAGCATAGGCTGCGAAAACTTCGACTTGTTTGATAAAAAGCTTCTGTTCATCAGCTGATAAATCAGACCAGTTTTTGAGGATGTCAGTAGGCCAAGGTTCCAGTTGCGTATTTTGTGGGATTACCCCCAGTTTTTTCTGGTTCTCGAAAATCTGCTCACGCAGTTTGTTCCAGCCTTGATCGAACAAATGCATATTGTGAATTTTTTCTATCTATTTCTTGGTGGGGTGATGCGGTGCATGCGTAGCCCCCGGGGCATATTTCGCAAAGAATGGTTTGCTCGGCATGATCTGGTTCATGC
>DAOMGA010000362.1:0-2364 GCA_035430085.1 Pseudomonadales bacterium | reverse complement strand
TCTTGTAATTTGAGGTGCGGTGTTTGCAACATTGCCGGTCAGCGTCAGGTCAAAACTGATATCAGAACTGGTAGCTGCTGACTGATGAATTTCGACCGCAATGGTATTGATGCCGGTTTGTAGCAAGGTGGTCGGCAGGGTAAAAGTTTGAAAAGTGGATTCGTCGGCACCCGAAACAGAAAGACTGGCTGGTGTGCTGTAGTCAATGCTGCCTGCGGGCATATTGCTGCGCTGCCATTCTGTTCCATTCAGATAAATCACTGCACCGTCATCGCGTAGCAATGTGAGGGTAAGGTCTGTAAAACTTGCCGGGTTTGCTACGTTGAATGTACGTCGAAAATAGGTCGTGATAAATCGTGCGCCGGTTGGGCCGCCATTCACCACCGTCGCCTCATCCCCATCCCCGTAACCCAATTGTGCCGGTCCACTGATCCAGCTGCTGTCATCAAATGCGTTTGCCCTCCAGGCGGTTCCCTGATCTGAACCGTTATCCTGATATTTCCAATGGCTGCCTGCGGTAATGAAGGTATCAGCGAACAGAGTGCTCGAACATGTCAGTCCCAACAAAATGGCTGTGACCCATTGCTTGGAGGTCTTTGCCTGTCTGCTCATGAAGATCATTCTGGAGCCCTTATGACTTGTTGTTTTCTATAACATACACCAATCTTTAGCTTATTGCTCTTCCATGCGAATCAGATAATAAAAGTGCGCAGCTTCATGCACGGTGATCAGGCTGTTGGTGGGCATATCGGCAAAGTCGCCGTCAAATTCTGCAATCTGCACAAAGCCGTTATCGCGCAATTTTTGCAAGTAAATACGCGAGTTCCAGTCATTCAGGTCTTCTGCCACGTAAATACGCGGATTATTTGCTGGTTTCTTTGGAATGGTTTGCGAGAACATGTCGCTGCGATCAATATTCTTGAACCAATAATTTTTTCCGGATTTTTCTGATTGTTCAGTCTGTAAATTTTTCTGGAACGTAAGACGGTCATCATTGTGATGTGAGCGCAAGTGATCTGTTTGCAAGTGGTACTGAATGGTTATTGGAGTCCAGCATGCCATTACTGCGACGGTCACTGCGAACAGGTTCCTGATCAGCGCAGCATGGATAGTGGTTAGCAGGCAATGTATGCCTGTGGCAGCCAGTAACACGATGGCTGCGGATAACGCGCAAAAGCTGCGATCAAAAAAAGCAGGCACACTGGCGAAATACAGAATAAAAAACAGTAGTGGCAATGTCATTGCCAGTAGCGGCAGTTTGTCTTTTTTTCTTGCCAGTGTTGTGCAGCCAATAGCCATTGCCAGCAACAAGGGCCAGCCCAGTGTAGATAAAAAATATTGCAGGATATTCAGCAACTGAGTGCGGTAGTGGTATTGCTCCAGAATATCCGGTGGCGCAGGGTGTTGATAATAAAGCTGCACACTTTGCACGCTGATGACAAAATCCTTGAGCGTGATATCCCCGATAAAAAACATCAATCCCAATGTGATGCTGATGAGTGCACAAACTATCGCGCCGTCTAGTGCTACTGCCGATATGGATTTTGCATTCCATGTTTTTTTATCCAGCAAAGGCAGCGCGTAGGTTAATGCTGGAAAAATCCCCAGCATTAACTGGCTGGCTTTACCGCCAATAGCAATGCCGAGAACCAATCCGTTTGCTGCCAGCCAACGCCAGTGCGATAGCGTGTTTTTTTGCAGAGTCAGAAACAGGATCGCCGAGCCCATTGCGGTGAGCAGGGCATCGGGTCTGGCGTAATGGCTGCCTTGTACTGCCAATGGCAGTACGGTGTAAATTACACCGGCGCACAGGGCGAGGGATTGGCCGCCCAGACGCGTCGCGGCAATGATCAGCAATAACAGGCTGAGCGTATCCCAGCCCAGTGCAATGTGGTGCAGCAGTGTAATGGTCGGTATGTCGCAGCCCAACGCGCGCAACGGGTTAATGATGGCTGCTGATAGCAATATATGCGCAGTGAAGTTGTAATGATGATCGTGTGGTAAATCGTTACGTTTGGCTTCTGCGGCAAAGTAGTCTGATTTTTCGTGATGTTGTGCTGCGCGATACCAGTCGGGTTGCCAGTTGTTTTTATTGACAGCGTCATCGATTAACCAGACGACAACCTGATCATCCACTTGAAAGTAGGTGCGCTCGCTGGTATCGAACCTTAATGCCACGAAAGCAATAAAAATGATGAGCCAAAGCAAGGCTGTGATGCTGTTTGTCATCAGCCCGGGAGTCTGGCGTGATTGCTCCATCAGTTTAGCGCAGCCTGATAATCAGTCGGACTGAAACCTTGAAACGTTTCGCCGTTGATCACCGTAAAAGGTACGCCACCACCACCGCCCAGCTCGCGCATGCGC
>DAOMGA010000361.1:0-2373 GCA_035430085.1 Pseudomonadales bacterium | reverse complement strand
TTTGCCACTTCGGCTGCACTGCGAAAATCTTCGATACGTCCGTTGGTGCATGAACCGATGAAAACGTAATCAATTTTGATGTCAGTAATCGGCATATTGGGGGTTAAACCCATATACGTTAACGCAGATTCACAGGCTTTGCGTTTGCCTTCGTTGTCGAAACTGTCAGGCGCGGGGACGTTGGCATTGACACCGATAACTTGTTAAGGTGAGGTTCCCCATGATACTTGTGGCGCAATATCAGCGGCATCCAAAGTAATGACAGCATCAAATTCTGCATCTGCATCACTGGGTAAACTTTTCCAGTAAGCCAAGGCTTGTTCCCACATTGCACCTTTAGGCGCGAATTCTTTGCCGTTCAGGTAATCGTAAGTTTTTTCATCGGGAGCAACTAAGCCCGCTCTCGCGCCTGCTTCAATCGCCATGTTGCAAACCGTCATGCGGCCTTCCATCGACATGGCGCGCATGACTTCACCGCCGAATTCAATTGCACAGCCATTACCGCCTGCGGTACCAATTTTTCCAATCACCGCCAGCACAACGTCTTTGGCTGTGACAAATTCGCCCAACTTGCCGTCAATTTTCACCAGCATATTTTTCATTTTTTTCTGGATCAAACATTGCGTCGCCAATACATGTTCCACTTCCGACGTACCGATGCCATGCGCTAATGCACCCAATGCGCCGTGTGTAGACGTATGCGAGTCGCCACACACAATGGTCATACCGGGCAACGTTGCACCGGTTTCAGGACCGATGACATGCACGATGCCCTGACGCGCATCGTTAATCTTGAATTCAGTGATTCCGAAACGATCGCAATTGTCATCCAGTGTCTGTACCTGAATGCGCGATGTCGCATCTTCAATACCAGCAACACCTGCACTGCGCTCTTTCAGCGTAGTCGGCACGTTGTGATCAGGCGTGGCGATATTACCGTCCAGACGCCACGGTTTACGATCAGCCAGACGCAAACCATCGAATGCTTGCGGTGATGTCACCTCGTGCAATAACTGACAGTCGATGTAAATCAGGGCAGTGCCATCATCGCGCTGCTGCACGAGATGCGCATCCCATAATTTGTCATATAAGGTTCTGGATGAACGGGGCACTGCGACACCTCAAAGCTGGAAAAGCAGGGCGTGCAGTTTACTAGGGCTGGGCAGCTACGTCAGCTTGGGTCTTTACCCATTTCGCCCTGCAATTGCCGGATTGCCTGGGCAATGCGACCAGGCGAACCTGTATTGCGTGCCAACATAGCGTACATAGTCGGCACAATAAACAAGGTCATGATTGTCGACAGAATCACGCCAGCAAACACCACAACACCAATGATCATGCGGCTATTGGCGCCCGCCCCACTACTGAATACCAGCGGCAATGCACCGATGGCGGCAGTTAGTGACGTCATCAGAATCGGGCGCAAACGCTGTGTAGCGGCAGCTTGTATCGCTTCCTGTAATGCCATGCCGCGATCCCGCAACTGATTGGCAAACTCCACCATCAGGATGCCATTTTTTGCTGCAAGACCAATCAACATAATCATCGCAATCTGGCTGTAAACATTGATCGTCAGACCCATCACATCCAGCGCAGCCAACGCACCCAATAACGCAAACGGCACTGTCAGTAAAATAATGAACGGATGAATAAAACTTTCAATTTGCGCCGCCAATACCAGATACACCATCAGCAAAGCGATGGCGACCACCAACCACATGGAACCGCTCGAACGCACAAACTCCAGAGTCAAACCTTTGTAATCAACGTGAGCTTGTGGCGGCAGATCACGCGCGACCACTTCATGAAAATATGCCAACGCATCGCTGGTGGCATAACCCGGCGCAAGACCTGCACTCAGGGTAAATGAACGCATGCGATTAAAACGCGTCAATGAGCGAGCGCCGGATGTCTCTTCTACTGTTACCAGATTTGCCAACGGCACCAACTCGCCACTACGATCTGAGCGGACGTAAATATTCTGCATATCCGCTTTACTGGAAAACTGTTTTTCATCCCCGCGCAGTAACACATCGTATTCTTCCCCGCGCTGGAAGAACGTTGTCACTTCACGCTCACCCAATAACGTTTCCAGCGTCCGGCCAATATTACCGACTGATACACCAAGATCCGCTGCACGCTGCCGATCAATTTTTACTTGCAACTGCGGTTGCGTTTCCTTGAGATCAATCACTGGACGTAAAATTTTAGGGTTAGCATAAGCGGCTTTCAGCATCAACGCCGACCATTGTGATAATTCTTCATAAGTATCGCCACCTATAACAATTTCCAACGGCTGCCCGCTCGCCGCAGCCAGGGGTTTGCGCATAAAACTGTAAATTTGCATACCGGGAATATCTGCCAGCATTGCCT
>DAOMGA010000360.1:0-2376 GCA_035430085.1 Pseudomonadales bacterium | reverse complement strand
GGTGAACATTGACAAACAAACCGCTGAAAAAAATGATGTGGAAGGCGGTGTGAATCAAGTCGGCCCCATGAGTGTAGTGCTCATAGACAAGGGCAAGCGCGAAGGCGTTGAAGTGGGCAACGTACTAGCTATTTTCGATAAGGGCGAAAGAATCGTCGACCCGATCACTGGCGAATCAGTCAACCTGATTAATCAACGCGCAGGTTTGCTAATGGTTTTCAATGTATTCGAGAAAACCAGTTTCGCCCTGGTACTGCAGGCTGATCGTCCGTTGAATATTGATGCTATTGTCAAAAAGCCTTAAGTGTCTTTATATTGCCCACAAAAGCCTCGCACCTGCGGGGCTTTTTTATGCGCCACTATTTTCCAACGATGTATATTTTCAACCATGTCTAGCGCCGCAAAAGAACCAGTTTGAACGATCCATTATTTGCCAGCACTTTAACCAACGAAAAATGCTGCACGGCTTTTTTCTCGATCCCTATAAATGTATTGACCACAAACAACGCCGTGCCTTGGGTGGATAACAGCCTGCGCGCACTGCGTAAAAATTTTTCTGTTAAATCTCCTGCAACAGAAAAACCCTGATGGAATGGCGGATTGCATAAGACAAGATCAAAAAATCCACTCAAGGACTGCCCCGCATCGTCCGCAACTACTTCTACGTTAATGCCGTGATAATCGGCATTGCGCTGCATTGCAAGTAATGCCGCGGCATTGTTATCGGTTGCGACTCTTTGCAACAACGGCAAATGCCGTGTCATCAACGTCAAATAACCATAACCACAACCTATATCTAGCAGTGATTGTGGCTGCACTGCCAAATTTGCCAACACATCTGGCAACGTCTCCAGAAGAAACTCACTGCCTTGATCAATTCTATCCCAACCAAACAAGCCGGGCTTGCTGTAAAAATCAAGTGATGGCGTATGAATTATGCGCAGACTGCTGTAATTCTGATCTTCTAGACTATTCACACATGGTGCATTGGATATTTTACCAAAACTTCCAAGATAAGCTTGGCCGGATTTTTTGATATTACCATTACCAAAAATCTGACGGCATTTATCGACATACGTTTTTGTGCCATCGGTTTTCAAGCCGGCAATCAATAATTTTCCACCAACCGCCAACAATCGATAGGCATGATTCAGCACATGATGGACTACCGGTTTTTCTTTCGAGATACGATAGATGATGCGTTGCACACTGCCATCAGCGTGCAGTGAAAGATCAAAATCAGAAAAATCTGCTATATGACCAGATTTTTTTGCTACCGCAACGACATCAAAACGATTACTGACAATAGCAAGTTCCGCATAAGGCGCGATGGCGTCAACGGCACTCAATGCATTTTCATCGGCAATCCAGAGTGTCTTGCCGTCATGCTGCTGTAAAAACGGTAACAACACGTCAAAAGCAGGATCATGCATCATCAAAGAACACTCTCGATTTCAAGCAGCGTCAGCGCACGGTACTGACCGGGCAGCAGCGTAGGGTCCAGCACTATATCGCCAATGCTCTCACGGTGTAATGCAACAACATGATAACCAACTGCCGCAAACATGCGTTTCACCTGATGGTATTTACCTTCAGAAACAGAAAGACAAACAGAAATACCCTGATCATCCATAAAAGACAGTTGCGCCGGCTGCGTCAGCTTTTTTTCACCGGACAATAACACGCCAGATCTCAACTGTTCTGCCGCACTAATAGATAACGGAGCATCCAGTGTGACGGAATAGGTTTTGCAGCAACCGCTAGCAGGAGCGGTCACACGATGATTCCAGGCACCATCATCCGTCAACAAAACCAGGCCGGTCGTATCAAGATCCAGGCGTCCGGCAATTTGCCATTGTTCTGCGCGCTCTTCGTGCAAAAGATCCAGCACAACAGGATGCTCGCTATCACTATTGGCGCAGACATAACCTGCCGGCTTATACAACATCAGATAACGCGGGACGGGTAAGGAAATAATATCGCCATCCAGTTTTACCACATCAGATTCAATAATTTTTTTATCTGATTTTTTCACGACCACATCATTAACCAACACATCGCCTGAACGGACTATGCGTTGCACCTGCTGACGCGATAATCCCGTACTATGGCAGATGAATTTGTCGAGGCGCATAACTGACTAATCAGGGTGACGACGCTGAACCAGCGATGCCACTTCACCAGAAAAAACCACTTCATCATGTTGGTTAATCAGTCGGCCTTCGCAACAGACAATTCCGGCATAGGGACGACTGCCAGACACGCGCTTTTCCAGGCAACAATATTCGTAGCGCAATTTATCGCCCGGGCGAATCGGGTTAGAAAAACGTATTTTATCAAAGCCCAATGCACTGATAGCCGCAACACTTTTGCCCT
>DAOMGA010000359.1:0-2390 GCA_035430085.1 Pseudomonadales bacterium | reverse complement strand
GGTGGCAGGAAAAAATACGTTGCCGTTGTCCCATACTTCCGCAGTGAGTTCTGCCAACGCCGGTGCAGCATCGTGTATCGGGTTGCGCGCCAGTTGCGGATAAGCGACATGCCCTTGCACACCTTTTATCGTCAGCGTTGCGCCCAGTGAGCCGCGACGGCCATTCTTGATGGTGTCGCCAGTGACTTTGCTACTCGATGGCTCGCCCACCAGACACCAGTCTATCAGCGTGTTTTCTGCTTGCAGTTGTTGCACTACTTTTACGGTGCCATCAACAGCAACGCCTTCTTCATCACTGGTAATCAGGAAGGCGATACGGCCTTTGTGATCTGGATATGTTGCGACAAAACGTTCACACGCCGTCACCATCGCAGCGAGACTGCCTTTCATATCGGCAGCGCCACGCCCGTAGAGATGATCGCCTTTTATCGTCGCCTTGAACGGTGCGCTGTGCCAATGTTTTTCATCGCCGCTGGGAACGACATCGGTGTGACCGGCAAAGCAGAAAATTTCTCCTTCGCTGCCGCGCACTGCCCAGAAGTTTTTCACATCACCAAACGGCATTTCTCTGCATACAAAACCGATAGCCGATAAACGCTGCATCATGATCTGTTGGCAGTCTGCGTCGTGTGGCGTAACCGATGGTTGTTCGATCAGTTGGCAGGCGAGTTCAAGCGTTGGTGTCATGTTGTTGTCGTCACTCAGTTGTGTTTGTGTAGTGCTTCATTCAGTTCGATAGCCGATTTGTTCGTCAAACATTCAACGGCACCGGTTTTTGAATTGCGGCGGAACAATAAATCGGATTTGCTGGCCAGTTCGCGTGCCTTGCAACTGCCGGCAGCTTTTCCGGTGCTATCAATCAATGTCACCACTGAGCCTGCTGTGATATACAAGCCGGCTTCAATCGTGCAGCGATCACCGAGTGGAATACCCACGCCAGCGTTCGCGCCGAGCAAACAGCCTTCACCGAGTGCGATCACAACATTATTACCACCGGAGAGTGTGCCCATCGTGGATGCACCGCCGCCGATATCCGAGCCCTTGCCCACAAATACGCCCGCAGAAATGCGACCTTCGACCATACCTGGGCCCTCGGTGCCGGCATTAAAATTGACGAAACCTTCGTGCATGATGGTGGTGCCTTCACCGAGATACGCGCCGAGTCGCACACGTGCAGTGTGTGCAACACGCACGCCGGATGGCACGACATAGTTCGCCATTTTGGGAAATTTATCGACGGAAGCCACTTCGAGTACGCGTCCACTCAGTCGCGCTTGCAGCTGGCGTTGTGGCAACTCGCGAATATCAATTGCGCCTTCATCTGTCCACGCTACATTGGGCAGTAAGCCAAAAATGCCGGTCAAGTTGATCGAGTGCGGCTTGACCAGACGGTGCGACAGCAAATGCAGCTTCAGGTATACCTCGGGCACAGAAGCGGGTGCGGCATCGGTTTCCAGTAGGGTGACCACGAGTGCGCGCTGGGTATTGGTCATGGCACTGAGCCAATCAAACGCATGCCCTTTTCTGTGCAGCGCAGCACACAGTGCCTGGCATTGGGTAGCAGAGATCTGGATGGCGGCATTACCGCCGGTGTGGTGCAGCTGGTCGGCAATCGTCCGGGCAACATCGGCAGCGGGATGCAGGAGTGGTGTCGGATAATAGACCTCCAGCCAGTCACCATTGCTGTTCTGGGTGCCGATGCCGATGCCGATTGCAAATGTCATGCTGAGTCTCCGCTACACTGGATGGATAAATAAGGCTGAAAACGTCTGTAAAACCGGCGCGAAGGATAGCATTTTCAACGTTTAATAAGCAGGCAATCACCAGTCCGATACAAGGCCTGACTGTTTTGATACAAGACATGAAAGCCGCACGCTAACAGTGCTACAGTTCGCCGCACCCTATCCAAGGAGAGATGCTATGTACACACGAATTCTGGTTGCTATTGACCTGAGTGAAGAAGCCCATAGTCTGCTGGGCAAAGGCGCGGAGCTGGCTAAACAGTATGGTGCGGCGCTGGAAGTCGTGCATGTCATGGATTGGCCGCTGACGGGGTTTGATCCGGTGGTGGGCTATTCCAGCATCAGCGATGAGTCACTACTGGAAGAAATGGCTGCTGCCGTGCAGCGATTAGTGGTCAAACACAATATCCCTGAAGGCAACACGCACACCTTGTTGGGTCAGCCATCCACGACGGTAGCGAATCTGGCCAATGAGTTGCAGGCGGATCTGCTGGTAGTGGGTTCGCACGGCAAACGCGGTTGGCGCGCATTGTTAGGTTCAACCGCCAGCGCCATCCTGCAAGTTGCCCAGTGCGATTGTCTGGTAGTGCGGATCAAGGCATAAACAATCCAGTGGGTTTTGATTGCCGTTAATTGCTTACAGCTGTT
>DAOMGA010000358.1:0-2392 GCA_035430085.1 Pseudomonadales bacterium | reverse complement strand
CAACGCGGGTCAATGTTATCGAGATTCAGCGTGGGTGCGTACCAGTCACGGTTCATCATTTCGATACTCAGCCAGGCTTCCAGAGCGCCGCAAGCGCCCAGTGTGTGGCCGAAATAACTTTTTAATGAGCTGATAGGCATGCGGGAGCCGAATACGGCGTGTGTGGCGGTGGTTTCCGCGATGTCGCCGAACTCGGTAGCGGTGCCGTGCGCATTGACATAGCCGATAGCATCCGGCGATAAACCGGCATCGGCGAGCGCCAGTTCCATTACCGCCTGCATGGTGGCAGCAGTGGGCTGGGTAATATGCGCGCCGTCGGAATTGGTGCCGTAGCCAACCACTTCCGCCAGAATGTTCGCACCGCGCGCCTGTGCGTGTTCCAGGTCTTCCAGAATCAGGGTGCCGGCACCTTCGCCGATCACCAACCCATCGCGACCGGCATCAAACGGGCGCGGTGTGAGTTCCGGCGTGTCATTTTTCAGGCTGGCGGCGAACAGGGTGTCGAATACCGCAGAATCGGCTGCGCACAATTCTTCTGCGCCACCGGCTGCCATCAGCGTTTGCTGGCCGAATTTGATGGCTTCATAAGCGTAGCCAACGCCCTGGCTGCCGGATGTGCAGGCGCTGGCGGTGGGAATAATGCGCCCCTGCAGACCAAAAAACAGGCCGATATTGACCGCGCAGGTGTGGCTCATCATCTCCACATAGGTGGTGGCTGTCATCGAACGGGTAGACTGGTCGGTATACATTTTGGCGAAGTTGATTGTCGCTTCCGTGCTGCCATTGCAGGAGCCGTAAGCCACGCCCATGCGGCCATCGGTGATGCACGGATCGTTCAACAGACCCGCTTCGGTCAGTGCTACTTCGGCACTGCGAGTGGCCATGAGTGCTACCCGACCCATGCTACGCGTCTGTTTACGGGAGTAGTGGGCGGGTTTGCTGAAATCCGGGATCGGCCCGGCCAGGTGCGTGAGCAAGCCATCAATTGCTGCCCAGTCATGCATGGTACGGATGCCGTTGCGCCCAGCGCGGATATTCGCCTCGATGCTCGCCCAATCTGATCCCAACGAAGTCACGCCGCTCATGCCGGTCACAACTACTCGTCTCGGGATATCGCGTCTGGGACAGTCACGTCTAGGGGTGGGGCTGGTCATCTTTGAGTCTCAGGAACAGGTCAATGAAAGGGCGCTATTGTATCAGCCTGCTCCTCTTAGCCAATCATGCCTCCATTCACTGAAATCACCTGTCTTGTGATGTAAGCCGCGCCATCCGAAAACAGGTAAGCCACCAGGCTCGCCACTTCTTCCGGTGTACCCACGCGCTCGGCAGGAATCATCTGCAGTGCGTGTTCCAGTACGCGTTCATCAGTGACCATATCGGTATCGATCAAGCCGGGCGCGACACAATTCACGGTGATTTTACGTTTGGCTAGCTCGACAGCCAGGGCTTTGCATGCGCCGATCAGGCCGGCTTTTGATGCGCTGTAATTGACTTGCCCGCGATTGCCCATCACACCGGATACGGATGACATCGCAACAATGCGACCGCCTTTGCGTGTGCGAATCATCGGCATTACCAGCGGTTGCAGTACGTTGTAAAAGCCGTCGAGATTGGTGTGTAGCACGGCATCCCAATCTTCACCGCTGATGGCAGGGAAAGCGTTATCGCGTGTGATGCCAGCGTTGCAGACCACGCCGTAATACGCGCCGTGTTTTTCCACGTCATCGAGTAAAACGTTTTGCGCCTGTTCGCGATTGGCAATATCAAATTGCAGGCAGCGCACATTGCGCCCCATGGCGATGATCTGGTCGCGCACTGCATGCAATTCGTCCACACGCGAGCGGCAATGCAACACGATATCGAAACCGTTTTGTGCGAGTGCGAGTGCGACAGCGCGACCAATACCACGGCTGGAGCCGGTAACCAGGGCAGTGCGAGTCATGCGGATGTTCCTGTATCGGGAGAGATGGATTTAACGGTAGAAAAAGGTCGGACAAAATCTTTCGGGTCTTGCGGTCGAAATGCTTTTATCTGTGCAGAGGCGTGAATATTATTCGCGCCAACTATGTTTTCTGAATTGATCGCACAATCAAAAGCGCCGATTCCAATATCATCAAGATACACAGGCTTGGCAGATAATTGCAGTGTGCAACCGGCGGGAAACACGGCGCTGTTGCAATCGTAACTGCGGCAGCCGAGCAGAAAACCTGCCTGCACCGGTTTATTGTTGATCAGTTGCTGATGACCAGCCCAGATGCCAATCGTCTGCGCCATATATTCCATGCCCACCCAGCTGGGTACGCCGCCGAGCTCGGCATCAAAAAACGGTGATTCGGCGGTGATATATATCAGCGCGCTGGCAAACGTTTCGTCGTAATCCACCACTTCATCT
>DAOMGA010000357.1:0-2393 GCA_035430085.1 Pseudomonadales bacterium | reverse complement strand
CATCGGATAATGGCATGCCGTTTCCGCGTGCCAAAAGTAACAATTACGAATACGGCACGCATGTGCCGTTTGCGGTGCGATGGGGCGATGGAATTTCTGCCCATCAGGATGTCACCGATTTTATCAGCCTGACAGATATTGCACCTACTTTTCTGGATCTTGCGGGTATCACGCCACCACAGGAGATGACAGGAAAAAGTTTTCGCCAACAATTACTCGCCAAAAAATCCGGACGTATTGATAAACAACGCAATGCTGCCTATTCCGGTTTTGAACGCCATATCGGTGATGCGCGTCTGGAAAATCGGGGTTACCCTTCACGCGCTATCCATACCGATAACTATCTGTTCATACAGAATATGGCACCAGAACGCTGGCCTGCCGGCAGACCGCCAATGCTCGCGGATATTGACGATGGATCACCCAGTAAAAATCTGCTGATTCAACAACACGATAAATATGCACCACTCTGGGAGTTGGCTGCTGGCAAACGTCCGGCTGAAGAGTTGTATTCCATTGATCGAGATCCGGCACAACTCAGTAACATTGCGAGTGATCCTGAATTTCAGTCTATCAAAATCAATCTGGCAGAAAGTTTGTCAGCTCAAATGAAAAAAACGGCTGATCCATGGGCAACAGGGAATGGCTTACAGTTTGATAGTTATATTGATTACAGCGGGAAAAAACCATGAACGATTCAAAACCTGTCGTTCGCTACCAACAAACCATGCTATTCATCGGCGTCGCTTTATTATTTCTGGGTATTGGACGCATGTTCAGTCTGGTGATGCACGAGCCGGTTCTGGGTTACGCTAACAATTACGACATGATTCGTTTGCAAGCCTGTCACCAGATCTGGCCTGCCGACGCTGCTGTCAACATCCGCACAGGCACACCACAAGCACCCTTGCGGCGCTACACGTTAGACAAACGCGTCGATACACCTTGCCATCCCAGCGCCGAACTGCTGTTCACCAGCACAGCGATTGCGTTGGCAACATGGAAAAATTATTTCACCGGCGAGACACTGATTTCTATCAAAAGTATCGGCATGGTCAAAGCCGTGTGTCTTGCCATCACTGCAGTGTTGGTCAGCTTCTATTTCTATCGCCGTGCACTGTATTCCGCGCTGCTGATCAACGGACTGATAATGCTGGCCGTGTTATCCGACCCCGGCGTCACGCTATACATGAATACTTTTTACACAGAATTTTCTGCGATTTATTTTGTCTATCTGGCGTTGGCGGGCGCAGCCATTGTGGTTATTGAACAGTGGCGCCCTATCGGAGCAATGCCGCTATTGGTTGGCTTACTGGGCATTGGCTTTTCTATGCCGCAACACCTTCCATTAACACTCGGCATCGGCTTGTCTGTAGCGGCGTATGCAATAGCGCAGCGGCAATGGCAAATAGCACCAATCATCGCCGTATTCTTGGCAATGCCTTTATTACTGCAAACCAGCGCGACATTTACACCACGCAGTGAAGCTATGACCCAAACCAGCAGAATCAATCTGCTAGGTTCTTTATTGGAACATTCCGATCATCCGGATCAACTACTTGCACATCTGACGTTACCGAAAAGCTGCCAGAGCCTGCGCGGGAAAAATGGTTACGATCCAAACGCTGCTGTAGTATCCACATGCCCGGAATTGCAACAACTCAACACAACTACCATCCTGCTCGCATTGTTGCGCCAACCGGCATTATTTTTCAATGTAGTGAAACAGGCGTTGCTTGAGCAGAAAAACTGGGTGTTTGATTTATACGGTCAGGTTGAAAATGGCAAAACAGAATCTGCCAGCCACTATCAAAGAACACTCAACAATCTTATTCGTCCATTACCTGATGTCGCATTACTCTGGATTGTCGCTTTCAGTATCGCCGCACCACTGCTTTTGCTCACAGCGGGGAAAATCCGCACAGGAAAAATACACGCACTGTATCTTTATCTCGGTTTATTATTGTTTATGCAGTGGATAGTGCTGGTTTCAGCTATCACCGGTAACGGATTGGTTGGCATCGGAAAAAACATTCATTTGTATACGCCACTACTATTGGCAGAAATAGCGATACTACCAATAGCATTCTCCGTCTGGCGAAAAACTGGCGATCATTCCTGACAAGTCGGCACTGGCACACTATTATCTTTCGGCTGCGCCTTGGTATCAAAACGCATCAACGCCAAGCGTCCAACAGGGCCATCAATAAATTTTTCGCAAGTAATTGCCAGCTTACTTTTCAACGCGTCCACTGCTGGCTGCAACCCCGGCTCCATCAATGCAAGATAGTACACGCGGTTAATTTCTGGATGCATTTGCAGATGCTGCGAAACCTCATCCAACTGGCTCGCCGCGTAATAAAAATCTCCATTCCATTTTTCATCCAGTTCCG
>DAOMGA010000356.1:0-2400 GCA_035430085.1 Pseudomonadales bacterium | reverse complement strand
ACTGCCATTCTGTAAAAATTCGTGGATAGCACGCACATGGGTTTTTGAAGTATTCCCCAACATATTGTTGACCGGTAGCAACATGCTCCTTAAAGGCTCGATTTTTTGCAGAATCGTGTTTGCCACGACTTTGACATCCGGTCGAATCTCGTGGATCAGTTTCAACAAAACTAATCCATCCAGCGAACCTATAGGATGATTAGCCACAATCACTACGGGGCCACTCACAGGCACTCTGGATCGTTCACTCATACGCACCAGATAATCAAAATCAAAATATGACAAAACCTGCTCTACAAAATCCATGCCCTGCAAATGCGGATACTCCCTGGAAAAAGCGACGAAATCCTTTTCGCGCAAAATCAGCCGTAATACCCGGCTCAACGTGGTGGAAAACAGCCCTGATCTGTCATAAACAGCAGGGAAATTCTCTTGTATGATTTGATCGATGCTGAACATGACGATAACCGCTTGTTTACTTGAACAACCTGATTATTGTCTGATTGGATTAAGTATTTATGACACATTTATTATTGATAAAAGAATTTAAAACCAGAATTTATAATGAAACAGCAACAATTCTTTCACACGGACTACCTAGTATTGGTTTTGCCAGAACAACCTGCAAACCACCCGGGAGTCTATGATGAAAAAATCCATACTGCGTATCGCACTGACACTACCATTGGCGGCATTACCTCTATCCATTGCTCACGCCAATAAAATCGATTCACATCAGTCAACAATTGCGTTGACACGCATGGGCACGTATAGCACAGGACTATTTGATCAAGTCGCCTCTGAAATTACCGCTTATGACAAAATCAGCGGCAACTTTTTTGTCACCAATAGCGCCACCAACCAGTTGAATGTTATGAAACTGAATGGCTTGAACCAGCCACAACTGGTGAGCTCTATCAATCTGGCTGCATACGGCGGCGGCCCCAACAGTGTCGCAGTAAAAAATGGCATCGTGGCGGTTGGCGTACAAGCCAATACCGTCACGGATCCTGGTTCTGTCGTATTTTTTAATGGCGCAACACTGGCACACATCAACACACTGACCGTGGGATCACTGCCGGACATGCTGACTTTCACATCCGATGGCAACAAATTACTGGTTGCCAACGAAGGCGAGCCCAACACGACTTACACCATTGATCCGCAGGGATCGGTATCGATTATTGATATGACACCCGGTGTTGCTGCACTCACCAACGCCAACGTGAGCACCGCCAGTTTTACCGGTCTGGTGCCAGCCGATATCGACAGCAGCACACGCATCTACGGTCCCGGTGCTTCTATCGCACAAGATCTGGAACCTGAATACATCGCTATCACACCCGACAACAGCAAAGCGTATGTCACGCTGCAAGAAAATAATGCTATCGCGATTATCGATATTGCCACCGCTACTGTGCTGGATATCGTCGGTCTCGGTTTCAAGAATCACAATGTCATCAGTAACGCACTGGATGTCAGCGATAAAGATGGTGCTGGCGGCACAGCGAAAACTAACATCACCACCTGGCCCATTCTGGGCATGTATCAACCTGATTCCATCAACAGTTATGTTGGCAGTGACGGCCAGACATATTTCGTGACATCCAACGAAGGCGATGCTCGCGATTACACCGGCTTCACTGAAGTGGCACGCGTTAAAACACTCACATTGGACGCCGCTGCCTACCTTACTGGCGCCACACTGAAACAGGACGCCAATCTTGGACGCCTCAATGTCACCAATAAAACAGGCGATGCCGGTAGCGACGGTGATTTTGACCAACTGTACTCGTTTGGTGCGCGCTCATTTTCCATCTGGGATGTGAATGGCAAACAGGTTTTTGACAGCGGCGACCAACTCGAACGTCTGGTTCTCGCTATGAATCCCGCCCATGCCAACAGCAGCCATACCAGCAACAACAGTTTTGATACTCGCAGTGATGACAAGGGTGTTGAACCGGAAGCCTCTACTGTTGCGACTATCAACGGCAAAACTTACGCGTTTATAGGATTGGAGCGCGATTCAGGCATTGCCATTTTCAACATCAGCAATCCACAGGCACCACGTTTCGTGCAGTACCTGAGCAATCGCAATTTTTCACAAACAGCAGCGGCCGGTACAGGCGGTGATCTGGGTCCGGAAGGTATTCTTTTTGTAGCAGCGGCGGACAGCCCGAATGGTGCACCGATGATTGTGGTATCCAACGAAGTCAGTGGCACCACCACGTTTTATCGCGTTCACGAATATCTGTTCGACAGTGATAACGATGAAATGCCAAACAGTTGGGAAAAAACCAATGGCACCAATCCTGCGGTAGCTGATGCTAATAGCGATCCCGATACCGACACATTGAGCAACTACAGTGAATTTGCCGCCGGCACGTTGGCAAACCAGCA
>DAOMGA010000355.1:0-2404 GCA_035430085.1 Pseudomonadales bacterium | reverse complement strand
GCCGAGGTCAATGCGGCGACAAGTAGCAAGGCAATGACATGATTTTCATCGGCAGGTGCGTTGCCAAGAAATGGATTCCTGATGCCGTATTGCACCAGGGCCTCTTCAACAAAATAAAAATTCTTGTCGGTGTTCTTTAAAAGATAGAGAAATTTACTGGAAGCTTCTTGCCATTGCCCGATGCCTGATCCGTGATAGCGAAAAAAATCCAGCCCATACTGTTGGCGTGCTGCAAGGTATTCGGCGCTATACGCAGACAGTTCATGTTCGCGATAAAAAAACCAGCTGCCATGCAAGATCGCCACGGGCACTAATATCGTTATCAATAATTTCAATGCCGTGACAATCGAAACCGGTTTCTGGCTCAATGCATGTAGCAGGAATAGCAGTGTCAAAAGGAAAAAAGCTGGCGCCATCAGCCATTTGATATGTAAAGCCACAGCAGCCAATGCGCCAATGCAGATTGCTCTTTTATATAGCGAATAGCGCCCGTTGAATGCTATCAGTGCGGTTAGAAAAAAGAGTAATGAGCCGCTGTAATAGCCGATCAACGATGCGAAGTCGGTTGGATGCGAGATGATGCAGCCGCAGACCAGGCATAGCGTTGCCAGCCCCGGGCGCTTCCAGTACAGCGATAGCTGGTGCAGACATAGCGCCAGTAGTGTCAGGTTGATGATGGTCCCGGTAATGCCGGCGATCCACAGCTGATTGCCAAACCATGTCATCAGCAGCGCGGCGGGAATCAGTAAAGCCGTGGGGCCGGTGAAATCAGGATTAAAAGGGATTTTTTCGCTGTAGCTGGTGGCCCAGCCGTAACCGTTGATCCAGTTTTTAGGGACGGACAGGAATAATGCGTCATCGGATGAAGGCGAACGGTCAAAAGCCAATAGCACTTGACCAATGCCAAACAGTACCAGCAGGGCAATACTGCAGCGCCATATCCATTGGTCGATCCTGAATACTGTATTGGTTCTGAATTGCTCTTTTGCCTTGAAAAGCACCCTTAAGGCCCCATTTACTGCCAGTCAGTTTCACAATTCTAACTGTTTTATCGAGGTCTATCGTCATGTCTTCCAGTCAAACATCTTCTGCTCAGCCATCTTCTGCTCAATCAGCGACAACTGCAGAGACCCTGTCTTTCCAGACGGAAGCGAAGCAGTTGCTGCAACTGATGATTCATTCGCTGTACAGCAACCGTGAAATCTTCTTGCGGGAACTGGTCTCCAATGCGTCTGATGCCTGCGACAAATTGCGTTTTGCGGCATTGGCAGATAACAGCCTGTATGAAAATGATGGCGAATTGCATGTGCGGATCAGTGTGGACAGTAAAGCGCACACGATCACGATTGAAGATAACGGTATCGGTATGAGTCGTGAAGATGCTATTTCACATCTCGGTACTATAGCTCGTTCTGGTACAGCCGAATTTATCAAAAATCTTTCCGGCGACCAGAAAAAAGATACGCAATTGATTGGTCAGTTCGGTGTTGGCTTTTATTCCGCATTTATTGTTGCCGACAAAGTGGAAGTTTTCAGTCGTCGTGCCGGTTTGACAGCAGCGCAGGGTGTGCATTGGGTTTCGACAGGGGAAGCGGATTTCTCGATTGCTGATATTGAAAAATCTGATCGCGGCACGCGTGTTGTCTTGCATTTGAAAGAAGATGCAAAAGAATTTTCGGATGACTGGCGTTTGCGTGGAATCATCCGCAAGTATTCTGATCATATCGCTGTGCCGGTGCAAATGCAGAAATATGTACCGCCTGCGGAAGATGGCGCGGAACAAGCTGCAGGAGAATGGGAAAATGTCAACAGTGCGACAGCATTGTGGACGCGCAGCAAGAGCGATATCAGTGACGAAGAGTACGCAGCGTTCTACCAACACGTATCACACGACTACGCCGATCCATTAAGTTGGAGCCATAACCGTGTCGAAGGTAAGCTGGAATATACCAGTTTGCTGTATATCCCATCCGAAGCGCCATTTGATTTGTATCACCGTGATGCAGCGCGCGGCTTGAAGCTCTATGTGCAGCGTACTTACATCATGGATGATGCCGAGCAGTTTCTGCCTTTATACCTGCGTTTTGTCAAAGGCGTTGTGGACTCCAATGACCTGTCGCTGAACGTATCACGTGAAATTTTACAGCAGGACTCCACCGTCGATAGTATGAAAACTGCACTCACCAAGCGTGTGCTGGATATGCTGGAAAAACTTACAGAAGAGCCGGAAAAGTTTGCCACATTCTGGCAGGCCTTCGGTAATGTATTGAAAGAAGGAATGGCGGAAGATTTTGCTAACCGCGAGCGTATCGGCAAACTGTTGCGTTTTGCTACCAGTTCCTCCGGCTCTAGTGAACAGAATCAGTCATTGGATGAATACATCAGCCGCATGAAAGAAGGGCAG
>DAOMGA010000354.1:0-2404 GCA_035430085.1 Pseudomonadales bacterium | reverse complement strand
TTTTTTTTTTTTTTTCACAGCAGCTAGCGCTGGAGCAAAACCAGCAAATCCGACAATCGCTGCCATTACCGTATCAACATCAATATGCGAGGCAACAAACTCAAGCCCGGCAACACCAGTCAGCACTTCTACTGACAAATTAGCATTTCGTAAATCAATAGCAAATTGAGCAGCAAGAGTATCATCTGCCAGCACAGCATAACGTGGCAGAAATTGTTTGCACTGATCCAGCAAAATTTCTGTTCGACTATTCGCAGTCAATGCAAAAATACGGTAGTTATCTGGATGTCTGGCAATCACATCCAGTGTATTCACTCCGATTGAGCCTGTAGAACCCAGCACGGTAATTGACTGGATCACAATGCACGTCCGTATAACAAGTAAAGCAACGTAAACAACGGCACTGCAGCAGTCCAACCATCGATACGGTCGAGCACACCTCCATGTCCCGGCAGCAACTTACTGCTATCTTTTATGCCACGCTCACGCTTGATCATGCTTTCAAATAGATCACCAAGTACAGACACAGCAGCAGTGAGCACCAACACAGCTACAAATCCAAAAAACTGGAGGCCGTGCAAATCCAGAAATAACGCCAGCGCCATTGCCAACAATACGTTGATCAACGCACCGCCCCAAAAACCTTCCCATGTTTTACCTGGACTGACATGAATCGCCAGTTTATGTTTACCAAAGTGACGTCCGGCGAAATATGCGCCGATATCAGCAGCAGCGATGGTCGCAATGACCAACCAGATCAAACCACCTCTTGCGACTGCCAACTGCAATATCAGTAAACCCAACCAAGCCGGAACCAGTAGCCATAATCCAGATATCCCAAGAAACCACTGCTTATTCCAGCATTTTCCTTCTGGATAACGCCATGTAGCAAACAACGCCAGCAACCAACCAAACATGGACAGTGACAACAACACCAACATCTGCAAGGCATGTTGCGTGACACCCGTCGTGAACAACACAAAAAATATCAGTGCAAATACCGCCGCATACAGTATGCGCTGCCACTGCTGTATTAACCCAACCATACCAGCCCATTCCCAGGCTGCAATTACAAACACAGCAGTAACGACTAGGCTAAAGCTGCTATATGGCAGAAACAGCAACACCAGCGCTAATCCGACAAACAACATACAAGCAGTAATGACGCGCTCTTTAAGCACTGTGACCTACCTGATCACCAGAAAGACCGAACCGTCGCTGACGGGTATAAAAATCCTGTATGGCCATCTGCATCGCGTCAGGGCCAAAATCAGGCCAATAAAGATCCGAGAAATAAAGTTCAGCATAAGCCGCATGCCAGAGTAAAAAATTGCTAATGCGTTTTTCACCGCCAGTGCGAATCAACAGATCCACCGGCGGCAAATCACCCAAACAAATTTCCCGACCCAAACAGGCTTCGTCAATATCCGCAGGTGTTAAATCACCTCGCACGCACGCGGCTGCTACATTGCGCGCGGCCTGCGCAATATCCCAACGACCACCATAATCTGCCGCGATCACTAACGTCATCTTTCCGCCAGAAGTAAATGCTTCCGCCTCAGAAATCTGCTTGCACAAACCGGAAGAAAATTTCTGGCGGTCGCCAATAACCCTAAGAGTTACGCCTTCATCCTTCAGTTTCTTTTTTTCATTTTTCAGATAAGCACCGAATAAACTCATCAATGCATTAACCTCCAGAGTAGGGCGCTGCCAGTTCTCTGAACTAAACGCAAACACAGTCACGGTTTCAATACCAGCTTCCTTGCACACGTCAAGAATATCCCGCACTCGCTCCACGCCTGCCTTATGACCAGCCGCTCCTGGCAAGCCACGTTTTTTTGCCCAGCGGTTATTGCCATCCATAATGATGGCCACATGTCGCAACCTAGGTAGATCAATATTAGCTGTCATAGAAACAGGAAATCCGAGTCAATACCTCAGATTTCCATCAAGTCCCGTTCCTTGGCGGCAAATGCTTTATCGACTTCTGCAATATATTTATCTGTCAGTTTCTGCACATCATCCTGCGCACGTCGATCATCATCTTCGCTGATAGATTTATCTTTAAGAAGATCCTTGAGCTGACCGTTAGCATCACGGCGAATATTACGCACCGAAACTCGCGCGGTTTCTGCTTCCGTTTTCGCATGCTTGATGAAATTCTTACGCGTTTCTTCTGTTAAGGCAGGCATAGGAATGCGAATGACGGTACCTGCTGTATTCGGGTTCAGACCGAGATCAGACATCATGATAGCTTTTTCAATAGCCTGCACAGCGCTTTTTTCCCACGGCGTAATAGACAACGTGCGCGAATCTTCTACATTGATATTAGCCAGTTGCTGCAATGGCGTATCGGCACCATAATAATTAACAACAATGCCTTCAAGAATACTGGGATGAGCTC
>DAOMGA010000353.1:0-2423 GCA_035430085.1 Pseudomonadales bacterium | reverse complement strand
GGTGACGCAGCGCAAGTGCTGATGGATGCCAGGCTGGATGTAGAAGTGCCGGCAACCGTATCGTTTATTGCACCGGAAGCGCAGTTCACACCCAAAACAGTAGAGACAGCGAGTGAACGGAGTAAATTGATGTTTCGCGCCAAGCTCAGCATTGATCCGGCTTTCTTGCAGCAAAATAGCTGGTTGAAAAGTGGTATGCCGGGAATGGCGTTATTAAATACTGTAGCGCATACGGAGTCAGGTAAACCTCTGCTGTGATAGCAAACAAACAACAGCAAGCCATTGCGCCGCAATTTATAGCGATTGCTGATGGTGTTGAACACCGTTACGGTAAAGTGCTGGCGCTCGATAATATTTGTCTGAATATTCCGTCCGGTGTACTTGCCGGCATTATCGGACCGGATGGCGTGGGTAAATCCACACTGCTTGGCATGATTGCTGGCGCTAAAAAAATCCAGCACGGTCGCGTTGAAGTGTTTGGCAAAAGTCTGGCGAGTCGTCAGGTGCGCGAGGAGCTTTGTCGCCGCGTGGCATACATGCCGCAAGGGCTCGGCAAAAATCTGTACCCGACATTGTCTGTGATGGAAAACATCCGTTTCTTTGCGCGACTGTTCGGCGAAACCGGTCCGCAGTGTGACCAGCACATCCGTTACCTCTTGCAAGCGACGGGACTTGCGCCGTTTGTTGATCGTCCGGCGTCCAAATTATCCGGTGGCATGAAACAAAAACTCGGTCTGTGTTGCGCCCTGATCCATGAACCGGATTTATTGATCCTGGATGAACCGACAACCGGTGTTGACCCGTTATCACGTCGGCAATTCTGGGAATTGCTCGATGATTTGCGCAATCGCCGTCAGGATATGTCCATTATCGTGGCGACGGCCTACATGGAAGAAGCGGCGAGTTTTGATTGGCTGGCCATGATGGATGAAGGCAAGGTGTTGGCAGAAGGGAAACCTGCCGAGATGCTCCAAAAAACCGGCACCAGCAATCTGGATGCGGCATTTATTCATTTGTTGCCTGCACATAAACGTGAACATCACCAAGAGCCGGTGTTGCCGCCGCTGGATGATGAATTGCATGGTGTTGCCATCAGTGCGCGTAACCTGAGCAGGCGATTTGGCGATTTTATCGCCGTCAATAATGTGAGTTTTGAAATCCGCCAAGGCGAAATTTTCGGTTTTCTCGGCTCAAACGGTTGTGGCAAAACCACCACCATGAAAATGCTCACCGGATTATTACCCGCAACAGAAGGTGAGGCGCTGTTGTTTGGTAAAACCGTCGACGTGCATGATATTAATACGCGTCGCCAGATTGGTTACATGTCACAAAGTTTTTCGCTGTATGAAGAACTCACTGTACGCCAAAATCTGGATTTGCACGGGCGGATTTTCGGTTTGAGCAAAGCCGACATTGCCAGCCGCAGTGCAGAGTTGCTGGAAACCATGGATCTCACGCCCTATGTGGCGCAGCCCACCAGCGCCTTGCCACTCGGTGTGCGTCAGCGTTTGTCGCTGGCAGTAGCGATTATCCATCGTCCATCCATACTGATACTCGATGAACCGACATCCGGTGTTGATCCGATTGCGCGTGACCAGTTCTGGATGCTGTTGATTGATTTGTGTCGCAAACAGCGCGTCACCATTTTCATCACCACGCATTACATGAATGAGGCTGAGCGTTGCGATCGTCTGTCATTGATGAACAACGGTTGTGTGCTGGCGTCGGGCAGCCCCGACGAAATACGGAAACAGTTTGCAGTGGATACGCTGGAAGCGGCGTTTATCCATGTGCTAGAACAATCGCAGCCGGAAGTTGCTATTAAAGAACCAGTTATCAGTCATGCTGCACCTGTTGTTGCGCATCAGTCATCAATCAGAAAAACACACGCATACGATTTTTTCAGCTTTGGCAGGCTCTGGGCTTATGCTAGTCGCGAGATGCTGGAATTGTTGCGCGAACCTGTACATTTGAGTTTTTCCTTGCTGGCTCCCATTTTTTTGCTGATTGTTCTGGGTTTGGGAATCAATTTCGACGTTGATGAGCTGTCTTATGCGGTGCTGGATCATGATCAGTCACCTGCCAGCCAGACGTACTTGCAGCAATTTTCTTCGAGCCAGTATTTTACCGAGCGACCCTTTGTGCGGGATTACGATGATCTGGATTACCAGTTGGCATCAGGTAACCTGCAATTTGTGATCGAGATTCCACCGGATTTCGGCAGGCAGCTGGATTTACAACAACAACCCGAAGTCGGCGTGTGGATTGATGGCAGTTATCCATTCCGTGCGGAACGTGCCCGCAGTTATATTGGTGGCGTGCATCAAAGCTACCTGAAAATGCAGGTTGCCGAAAAACTTGGCGCAGCGCCTGCCGAATCTTTCAAGCTGGAGCCGCGTTTCCGATACAACCAGGACATGATG
>DAOMGA010000352.1:0-2425 GCA_035430085.1 Pseudomonadales bacterium | reverse complement strand
TAGCAGCGAAGAAGGTACTGGCATTGGTCTGGTGATGAGTAAACGCCTGGTAGAACTCATGGGCGGTTTGATTGGTGTTGAAAGTACAGTGGGCGTTGGTAGCGTATTCTGGTTTGAACTGGATTCGGCCGCTGCACCGATACATATCCTGAATGACAGCATACCCGCGTCAGGAATTAGAACGCCTGTGCAATCCCGAAACAATTTTCACACGCTGCTGTATATTGAAGATAATCCTGCCAACATGAGACTGGTTGAGCAGCTGATCGCGCGTCGTGCTGATATGCAACTGTTGACCGCCACTGATGCGAGTCTTGGAATTGCACTCGCGCGCGAAAAATTGCCGGAAGTGATCCTGATGGATATCAATTTGCCCGGCATCAGTGGTATTCAGGCAATGAAAATCCTGCGTGATGATCGGCTGACTGCGCATATTCCTGTCCTGGCTATCAGTGCCAATGCAATGCCCGGCGATATAGAACGCGGTATGAAAGCCGGCTTCTCGGGTTATCTCACCAAGCCGATCAATGTGAGTGAATTTATGGAAGCGCTGGATAGTGCGTTGCTATTTGCAGCATCGAACAACAGCATGAATTAATAAGCTATGCGACAGTGATTGCATCAACCCTGGCTGGATTTAAAAACCCGTGCAAGGTTGTGAAGGACTATACTCCATTGCATGCGACAGGCGGGCAAGATGCCAAAGAATAAAGACAGTGATCCAGCAGGTGTGAAGACTGCTGTTTCAAACGCCACAGGCTTCAGTTCGACAGTGTTTCCCATTGTCGGTATTGGCGCATCCGCTGGTGGTCTGGCGGCTTTTGAAGCGTTTTTTTCCGGTATGCCTGCTGATCGCGAGCCCGGCATGGCATTTGTGCTGGTGCAACATCTCGCGCCAGATCATGACAGTTTGCTCGCCGAACTCATCCAGCGTTACACCCGCATGAAAGTTTTCGAAGTGCAGGATGGCATGCAGGTGCAAATCAACTGCGCATATATCATCCCGCCCAATCGCGATATGGCATTTCTGAATGGCACGTTGCAGTTGCTGGAACCTGCTGCGACACGCGGACATCGGCTGCCGATCGATTTCCTGTTCCGATCATTGGCGCAGGATCAGCACGAGCGCGCCATTGGCATCGTGTTGTCTGGCACAGGGAGCGACGGCACACTGGGCGTTCGCGTCATCAAGAGCGAAGGCGGCATGGTGAGCCGCTCGGGCATTCCACTGTAAACGTAGTGCCGTTCAGCGTGGCAGGGTTCATCGCCTTGCTGAATGTTGCAGTGAATACTTTCAGGTTGGTGGCTATTGTGCTGCCTGGCTGCGGTGTCACTGTAGTCACTACAGGTGCAGCACTGGGGTCTACGCTGCCAGTGCCATTTCCGCCGGTGCCAAGGATCGGGCCTTTGCCACCGCCGCCACCGCCGCCACATCCAGTCACTGCGCCAGCTACGACTGCACTTAACAAAGTCGCTATAAATAACGAGCGGTAGTTATTAAAACCACCCTGTCTATTTGATCCGTCTACATTTTTCATTTGTTTACCCTCGTATGAAGGACGTGAACATACACGTCAACAACGAGAGCTCTCTGTGCGCTATCGAACACCAATCAAGACAACGGGTATCGGTATCGAGCGGATCGGCAAGTGATTCATGCGTGTTGTAGCGCACAGAGCAAGATCAATGTGTGTCATTAATATTGTGACGTTCTAGTTGATAGCAATCTGAAAGGGGAAGTTAATTATGTTGGAAACTGTTGCAATAATTTTATTGATTTTATGGGCACTAGGATTGGTGTCTGCCTACACTCTGGGTGGGTTTATTCATGTGCTTCTGGTGATTGCCATTGTAGTCATTCTTATTCGAGTCATTCAGGGGCGGCGCATCTAATGGAAATGCAAAGAATTGTCGCGATACTGATGATAGTGGGCGGCGCACTGGTGCTGGGATACGGTTGTGTCACGTACACCAAGGAAACCCATAAAGCGGACATTGGCTCGCTACATATGTCAGTGGATGAAAAACAGTACGTCAATATTCCCGTTTGGGCTGGCATTGGTGTCATTGTGTTGGGCAGTGTGCTGCTGGTGCTTGGCAGAAAGCAGTAAAGGAAGCGTATTTTCAACTGTACAGTATTAATCTGTCGTTTCAATGTTGTAACGTGCAAGGATGCGCGTGTGATAGAGTTTCTGCTAAATTGCTAATCCCAGTGGAGAAACCGGATGAATATTTACAGCTTTGCCACTTTTAATCTCACCAAACTGTTGCTGACAGCAGAAGAGCTGGGCATACCCTACCAACTGCACTTGCTCGACCCGATGAAGGGGGAGCATAAATCACCAGAGCATCTTGCTCGACACCCGATGGGTAAAGTGCCTGCAGTCGAGATTAACGGCCAATATTATTTTGAAAGTAATTCAAT
>DAOMGA010000351.1:0-2434 GCA_035430085.1 Pseudomonadales bacterium | reverse complement strand
CTATTCCACCTGTGCTTACCCTCGGAAATACGACAGCAAAAATATGAGCAAAAAAGATAGCAAACTGGTTTACTCGACTGACGGCGGTCGCTTTAAATCGATTGATCCACTGCCTGCATTACCCCCCAAGGGTGATGGTTTTATCCGCATACGTCGTGAAACGGCAGGACGCAACGGCAAAGGCGTCACCACATTGAGCGGTTTTGAATTACCTGATGCCGAACTCCAGACACTGGCCAAACAACTGAAACAACTGTGCGGCACTGGTGGAACGGTAAAAAACTGGATCATTGAAATACAGGGCGACCAACGCGACCGACTCAAAGCCGAACTGGAAAAGCGCGGCTTTAAAGTCAAACTCGCCGGCGGTTAGTGAAATAATTTCTTGAGGGCTTCATTAAGCTTCTCGCCATCCTTGCCCATTTTTTCTTTCAGCTTTTCACCCAGTTTCTGTTCGGCGGCCTGAAATACCAGCTTATCCAGTCGAGACTGATCAATATTGCACAATTCTTTACCACTTTGCGTGGCAAAATTTCCACGACAACGCAATGGCCAGCTGATTTCTGTCAGACGGGGGTTCATTATCTCGCAAGCATTAACAGCTTTCTGATTATCTATTGCCGTCAGATCCAGCCTCAGATCCATCGTGTCATCCAGCAAACTCACTGGACCAATACCATTCAAATCCAGCGTATCCAGTTTTGCCACTAACGGAGTCATCATCATTATTCCGTTTTGAATCCGAACCACTCCACGAGTTTCACGCAGTCCAGTTTTTTCAGGCCACTGCTTTGCCGTCAATGCTTTACCATCCAGTTTTGCGGCAGCTTCACACACTCGCTTTTCAAGATTCATTTCATCAATAACTAATCCATCTACCGAGAATTTCAAATCACCTGATAATGTTTTCAGCATGCCCGCCTGACTCAGCGGCATAGCAGTCAAACGCGAATCCAGTTGCAAGTTGCCCGCAAGAATCTTCGCAGGCTTTTGTTGCAGGTCAGCCAGAAATGATGCCAGCTGCATATCTTTGATCTCCGTATCCAGTCGCAACGGGGCTGTTTTTGAATTCGTAATATCGATTGATCCGCTGCTATGAATTTTTCCGTGATAGGCATTGGCATCGAATGACTGCAGCGTTATTTTTTTACCATCCATCACGGCAGACATTTGCACATTCGTCAATTTCACATTCCTGGCAATCAACTGATCACTGTGCAGATTGAGCGCGATATGATCAGGTGATCCTTGCTGCCACTGAATGCTACCAGCAATACTGCTGTTATCTATGGTGATATCAAGTGGATCCAGCGCAATACGCGCAGCTTGTTTATCTGCCAGATTCACATTGGCTTCCGCTTTCAGCTGAATGGGCAATTGCACAGCAGCATCCTGCACAAACACCAGCGAGAGCGTCACCGGAAAAGAACGTCCACTGCTGTTGAGGTCCTCGATTAGCAGATCAATATCATTCAGGTTTTTTGCGCTCGCGCCCTTGATTTCAACACTATGGAACTCAATGTTTCTGCTCAGCAACGGCGCAATTGCTAACGCTATTTTCAGTGTAGCGATATGTAAGGGTAAGCGATCGCCCCCTGTAAGCAGTACCGCATCAATTTCTTCAACAGTGAATGCCGGTGCTGGAAAGAATGACCAGTGAATATCACCCTTCATCATCAAATCGATATTCTGTTTCGCAGCAATTTGCCGAATAGTTTCCTTATAGTCATTCGGATCTATCACTGCCTGCAACACAAGAATGGCTACTAGTGGCACAGCCAGCAACACCAATAGCCCCAACCCTGTTTTTTTGACCAATCCCATGACGACCATTCCCCGCTGCCTTTATCTAGAGTTCCTGTCTGTTTGCTATGATAGGAGACATGAGCCGCTATCGCCCACCCCAACCTAAAAGCTCCGCCTACATTACCACTGAAGGCGCAGAACAACTGCGCGCAGAACTTCATCAGCTATGGAAAGTAGAGCGCCCTCAAGTTACCGCTGCAGTGCATGAAGCCGCGAAAAACGGAGATCGTTCCGAAAACGGCGATTACATCTACGGCAAGCGCCGCATGCGCGAAATCGACAGTCGCGTGCGCTACCTGAGCAAGCGCCTGGAAAGCCTGATCGTTGTCGATCGCATTCCCGACCAGACTGACAAAGTATTTTTCGGCGCGTGGGTCACACTGGAAGATGAAGATGGCAATGAAAAATGCTATCGCATTGTCGGACCGGATGAACTCGACCCGGCAAAAAACTGGATCAGTATGGATTCACCACTGGCGCGTGCTGCCATCGGAAAACTGCTGGACGATGAATTTGAATTCCAGTCACCGCAGGGATTACAGCGGCTGTGTATCACGCAAATCAAATATCAAAAAGATTAATTACTTCGCCAATAACTCGATCCGGTAACCGTCCGGATCCTCCAGAA
>DAOMGA010000350.1:0-2440 GCA_035430085.1 Pseudomonadales bacterium | reverse complement strand
CACTTTCATCGCTGGGTATTTGTACTGCATAGCACCATCAACAGCCTCTATGCAGGTTCGGTTGCCGAAGCGATGAAGTTAAAAGCGGCGATGATTGCGAAGAAAATGGCGCAGGCACTCGCCAATGGCAGTAGCAGCTCGGAGATACTGGAAGGCGTGCAGGTTTATACCAATACTCGTTAAGATCGCCATTCCTTGCTATGCCATACACGCAGAATGACCGCGTCTCCACCAAGCAAACGGTAGCGAATAACATAAGCGCCAGCACCAAAAGGCGCTACCCATTCACGGCGATCACTCTCATCCGGCATCAGGCGACCTACCGCAGGATGCTCTTCCAATCGCTGCGCAGCAAACTGGATACAATCAAGTGCTTTACGCGCTGCGGTGGGCTCAATATCGGCGAGAAAGTGATATAGGCGCTCCACATCTGCCAGCGCTTCCGGCAACCATCGCACTGCCATAATTATTTCCTGCGCTTCGATGCAGGCTTGTTATCAGTTACATAGTCGGACACTGCTTCCTGCACCATCAACCCGCCGCTTTCTCCCTGCCGAAGCCTGTCAAAAAAGGCAAATGCCTGTTCCTGACTCAGCGCATTATCCGTTAATTGAAAGCGATGCCAGCGAGCTTCATCTTCCTGCCGCTCACGCTCATAAGCCTCTTCACGATCCAGATATTCCACCAGTGCAGCCTTGATAATCCAGTGTGGGCTGCGATCACGCGCGGTACCGAGCGTGCGCAAACGCTCTCGCAGAGCATCGTCCAGTTTTATACCCGTGGTGGTTTGTGTCATGGCTCGCTCCCGAACAGAAGGTTGCAATAGGTGCAACCATGCTATCGCAGAGCAGAGCAAGCCGGCAAGTACGCTACTGCCATTACCCAGATATCAATTCAGAACTCGCCTATACGGCGGCATGCTGTCCAGCAAAGCACGGCCATAACGTTTGGTGACAAGGCGGCGATCCATAATAGTAATGCGCCCGGTATCTGTTTCTGTGCGCAACAATCGGCCGGATGCCTGCACCAGACGCAAACTCGCCTCAGTCACTGAAATTTGCATAAATGAATTGCCGCCCTGCGCTTCGATCCATTCCGATAACGTCTGGTCAACCGGATTGTCCGGCGGCGCAAACGGGATTTTTGCGATGACGACGTGACGAAGATAATCGCCGGGTAAATCCACACCTTCCGCAAAACTGGCGAGACCAAAAATCACGCTCGCAGTTTTTTTGTCGATTCGTTCACGGTGCAACTGCAATAATTGTTGCTTGCTGTAATCATCCTGCAAAAGAATCGCAGTACGAAATTCACGCGACACGGCTTGATACACTTCCATCATCTGGCGGCGTGATGAAAACAACACCAGCGTGGCTTCCTGAAGATCCACCGAATCATGCATAAATGTGATTAACGATTGCGTGTGCAATTCAGCCTGATTACCTTCCACCGCGTGTAGCGGCACAATCAATTGTGCCGACTGCGCATAATGAAACGGACTGGGTACCATAGTGCATTCGCTGTCCTCCGGCATGCCCGTGCGTTGACGCAGACGATCAAAACTGCCAAGCGCCGTTAAGGTGGCAGACGTAATCACAGCTGCAAAACAGCGTTCCCATAAATTGTCTTGCAACATGGCGACTGGCAACACCGGGCTGGCACATACTTCCATGTCCACGCCGCTGCCGGTTTCGTGCAAGGTCAACCAGCGCGCAGTCGGTGCAATAGACGGTTTATCCGCAGTGGCATACAAACCCCACAAGACATCGCCATGTGAACAACGCTGCCACAAACCACCCACAGCGGTGTACGCCTGCTCCACCACTTCACGCGCAATATCCGTGCCGCGACCGTCCAGCATTTCTTCAATCGCCATTGATAAATCGCGCAATACTGCACCGGCATCCTGCCACTGTTTTTGTAACAGTTGCGCCATGTCTTTCAATGCATCAGGCACAACACCATTAACAAAACGGTATTGCTTGTCTTTTTCTTCAGCGCGTTCCGCATACAGTTGTTCCAGTACTGGCAACATCTGTTGATGCGATTGCAGCAACGCTTGCTCCGCTGCAGGCCAACGTGCAATTGACGCTTGCACCATACGCGCTGCCGCCAACATTTGCGCGACTGCAGCTAACTGGCGTGTGGCATTCTGTATCCAGCGCACACTACCCTGCATACGTGTATGCGCAGAAAAATGCTGCAGTGCTTTATCTGGCAGATGGTGTCCTTCATCAAAAATATAAATGGACTGTTCCGGCGCCGATAGAATGGTGCCGCCGCCGAGTGCAAGATCCGCGAGCACCAGATCATGGTTCGCGACAATCACATCCGCGCCCACCAGATTTTCACGTGCTTTGAAAAACGGGCACTGCGTGACGTAAGCGCAGCGGCGTCCGGTGCATTGGCTGTGATCGGTGGAGAGACGTTGCCAGTCTTC
>DAOMGA010000349.1:0-2442 GCA_035430085.1 Pseudomonadales bacterium | reverse complement strand
CTGCGCAAAGCTCAGATGCCCGCGCTCCACCATGTCGATCACGCGCCCCGGCGTGCCGACTACCACTTGTGCGCCCTGTTTCAACTGACGCAACTGGCCGGTATAACTCGCGCCACCGTAAATCGGCAACACATGAAAACCGGGAATAAATGCCGCGTAGGTTTGAAACGCTTCTGCCACTTGAATGGCAAGTTCACGCGTTGGTGCGAGCACCAACACCTGGGTTTTTTTGCTGGTCATGTCCAGTCGCGCCAGAATCGGCAGCGCAAATGCCGCGGTTTTGCCCGTGCCGGTCTGTGCCTGACCAAGCAAATCGCGACCTTCCAGCAACAGCGGAATGGTCTGGGCTTGAATAGCGGAAGGGGTTTCGTAGCCGATCTTGCTCAGTACATCGAGCATTGCATCGGGCAGGCCCAAGTCGCGGAATGCGACAGGCGAAGTGGTTTCGTCAGTCATGGTAGTACCTTGTGTCAGCTAGAGGCGCAATCTGCGCAAAGATGGCGCCCCCTGGCGCACGGCGGCATTATAGCCGCGAAGCACCTGTCTGTCCGATCAGGGATTAACGAGGGTCTGCAAGTGTGCGATCAAATCGCTGGCGAGCAGACCGCGTTCCCCCTGTTTAGCGGCAATATCCGCCGCTTCTGCGTGCAGGCATACGCCAAGACACGCGGCATCCATCGCCTTCAGTCCTTGCGCTAACAAGCCGCCGATGATGCCGGACAGTACATCGCCCATACCGCCGGATGCCATGCCCGGATTGCCGCCGTTGCAGATACTGATGCCACCATCCGGCCCGCACACCAAGGTACCAGCACCTTTCAGTACTATCACGCCGCCATAACGTTGTTGCAGTGCTTGCACAGCAGCCTGGCGATCCTGCTGGATTGCAGCGGTAGTGATGCCGAGTAAGCGCGCGGCTTCAGCGGGATGTGGCGTGAGAACCCAGTTGTCACGCTTTGATTCCCGCACCACGCGACCAGCCGAGAGCATGTTCAGCCCATCAGCATCCAGCACCATGGGCAGACCGCACAAGGTGGCTTGTTGCAGCATCTGTTCTGACCACGCACTGCGCCCGAGACCAGGCCCGACTACCAATAATGAAGGTCGTGCCAGCAGCGGTTCCAGTTCTTGTCCCGAGGTCACGCCTGTCACCATGATTTCGGGGCGACGCGCAAGAATGGCTGCTACATGCGCCGGTTGTGTCGCAGCACTGGAGAGGCCAGCGCCGGTGCGTGCAGCGGCTTCCGCTGCCATCGCCACTGCGCCGCCCATGCCGGCGTCGCCACCTATCACCAGCACATGACCAAACATGCCCTTGTGTGCAGTGCGTTCACGCGGCGGTAAAAAGCGTAATAATTTTTTTAGATCGAGTGTTTGCATATTCAGAGTTTCTGGATTCACTGTTTCATTAGCCAAGGCGTTGGGTTGATGGGTTCACCATTCTGGCGAATTTCAAAATATAAACCGGATTCTTTTTCGCCGCCGCTATTGCCGACGCGTGCGATAGCATCACCGGGCTGTACCCATTCGCCGGATTCGTGTAATAACACATCGTTGTGTGCATACAAGCTCATATAGCCATCGCCGTGATCCAGCACCAGCAACAAGCCTTGACCGGGCAGCGAATCGGCATACATCACGCGCCCACCGTGTATTGCTAGCACATCACTGCCGCTGCTTGCCTGAATACGTAAGCCATCCCATGTCATGCTGCCCTGTCTTTGTTGACCAAAACTGTGGATCACTTTGCCCTGTACTGGCCACATCAAATTGCCTTTACGCTGTGTAAAAGATTGTGATTGCAATCTTTTCAAATCCTCGGCGCTGTAGGCGGGTGTAGTGGACGGCTTGTTCGAGGGTTCCTGTTTTTGTTGTTCCTGTGCTTGTTGCTGCTTTTGACGTAGTGCTTCTTGTTGTTGCCGTTCTTCTTCTTGCGCTTTGGCCAATGCGCGCTGTTTTTCAATCTGGTCGATCACTTTTTTCAGGGCGGCGCGATCACGTTCCATTTGCTCGAGCGTGTTTCCCTTGCCTTGCAAATCGGCATCTGCCGTGTCAATCAGTGTTTTGCGTTCATCGCGTTGTGAAATTAATACGCTGTATTCCTGCTCCAGATTCAGTTGTGTGACTTGCAATTCGGCAACGGCGTTGCGTATTTCCGTTTCAATCGCGTTCAAGCGCTGGATAGCATCAACATACACCTGCATTTTCTCGCGGCGAGCTGCGAACAGGTAGTCGTAGTAGCGAAGGTTTCGTGAGATTTTGCTGCTGTCGTTCTGGTTCAGCAACAAGCGTAGCTGTGATTGAGCGCCTGCAGCATGCAACGCCCGAAGCTGTTGGCCTATCTGCTCCCGCTGGCCGGCAACGGAATCATTTATGGCTTTTTTCGCGCTTCTAGTGCCTCAGCTTCTTTTATCTTCTCACTCAGTTTTTTTTTGATGTCTT
>DAOMGA010000348.1:0-2443 GCA_035430085.1 Pseudomonadales bacterium | reverse complement strand
CATCAGCCCCGAATGGGTTGAGAGTGAATTACTGGCACAAAAGGGCATTCTACAGGCGGCAGTATTTGGTGAAGCAAGACCAGCGCTTTCTGCGGTTTTGGTCGCTCCTGGTCTGTCTGACGCATCTTTACAGCACGCAGTGAACATCGCCAATAAAAAACTACCTGATTATGCGCAGGTCAAATATTGGGTCAGGGCAACAGATCCATTTGGTAGCCATAACGGTCTTGCCACCAGCAATGGTCGTAATAAGCGCGATGCCATTGAGGAAGCGTACTATAAAGCCATTGATAACCTTTATGATGACGAGGAAGAAACGACATGACAGCATTGACGTTCTATCAACGCCTGCAGCAAGAAACATCGTGCGAGCGCGAATATCTACTGGAATCGCCGTTAATTGCCTCTGCGTTGAAAGGCGAGCTGTCACTGGACGAATATGTTTCATTTCTGGCGCAAGCGTACCATCACGTCAAGCACACAACACCACTACTCATGGCTGTTGGATCACGCATTCCAGAAAGTCAGGAATGGTTGCGCGACAAGATAGCGCATTATATTGAAGAAGAAGTAGGGCATCAGGAATGGATACTGAATGACATTCGTCACTGCGGTGGTGATGCCGAAGCGGTTCGTGGCTCCACGCCATCACTGCCTGTTGAATTGATGATAAGTTATATATGGGACTTTGTTTGCCGTCGCAATCCCATTGGCTTTTTTGGCATGGTGTATGTATTGGAGGGCACCAGCGTCAATGTTGCCACGCATGCAGCAGACAAAATACGAGAATCGTTAGGCTTGGCGAAAAATTGTTTCAGCTATTTGTATTCACATGGTTCGCTGGATATCGAGCACATTGATTTTTTTGAAGGTATTGTTAATCGTATTGATGATGCGCAGGCTCAAGCTGATATCATCCATGTAGCCAAGATAATATTCCGGTTGTATGCCGACATGTTTCGCTCGTTAAAGTGAGGAAATCCAGGTGAAGCTGCAAGATAGAACCATATTGATTACCGGCGCGAGTAGCGGAATAGGGCATATGATCGCTGTTTATCTCGGTAGTCAAAAAGCCCGCTTGCTTCTGGTCGGGCGCGATGCTGCTGCGTTGAAAGAAACACAAGCCGGCATAGTGGCCGCTGGTGGCAAGGCAGATTTGCTGGTAGCGGATTTATTAATTCAGGGAGACAGACAGCGTGTTGTCGATTTTTGTGCCGGTCTCGAGAATGGTCTGTTTGGTTTGATCAATAATGCGGGTTGTAATCATTTTGCATTACTGGCAGATCAGACAGAGGTGCAGCTGCAGAATCAGCTCAACCTGAATTTGCTGGTTCCCATGCTGCTGACCCGTGCCTTGTTACCCTTACTACAAAAGCAGCAGGGCGCGCGCATTCTGAATATTGGTTCCACTTTCGGCAGTATCGGCTACCCGGGTTACAGTCCTTATTGTGCGAGCAAATTTGGCTTGCGCGGTTTTACAGAGGCATTGAGGCGTGAGCTGGCAGATTCGGATATCAAAGTCCTTTATTTCGCGCCTCGTGCAACAGCCACAAAACTGAACAGCGATAATGTGGTGGCATTAAATCGGGAACTGGGAAATGTTATGGATCCCGTTGAGCAAGTCGCCCACAAAATTGGCGATATATTTATTGCTGGCGGGCCTGCTCAGGTATTTTGGGGATGGCCTGAAAAGCTTTTTGCACGGATCAATCAGCTATTCCCTTCTCTGGTTGATAGCGCACTGCTTAAGCAGCTTCCTGTTATAAAAAAATACGCCAGAAATACCAAGGGTGTCTGATTGCGCGTTTTATTGGTTGAAGACAATGAATTACTCGGTGACGGGCTGGTAACAGCGCTGAAGCAGGAGGGCTACGCTGTCGATTGGTTGCGATCAGGGCAGGTCGCTGTTAATGCCCCATTTTCTGAAACATTCGACGTCATCATTCTGGATCTTGGCTTGCCGGGTGTTGATGGCATGAGTTTACTGAAGGATTGGCGACTGCGTAACTTACCTACGCCTGTTCTCATTCTGACGGCTCGTGATTCCCTTACATCCAGAGTGGATGGACTGGATGGTGGTGCCGATGATTTTTTAGGAAATCCTTTTGAGCGAGCCGAGTTGATGGCAAGGCTGAGGTCGATTTTACGCCGATCGCATCAGGTGGAAAATTCCAGCAGCAAAATATATTTTGGCGACATTGTGATGGATACCGCTTCACACGATGTTACCTATAAAGGGCAGCTTGTAAATATTTCAAGGCTGGAGTTTTCTTTATTGCATAGCCTTATTGAAAAACCAGGCAAAGTATTTACCCGCGAAGAAATTTATTATTCGGTTTGGGGCGACAATGTGGTTGTTGGTGACCGAACCATTGACGTTCACATCAGGAAACTTCGCGAAAAAATTGGCGACGATTATTTTAAAACCATTAAGGGCGTAGGG
>DAOMGA010000347.1:0-2445 GCA_035430085.1 Pseudomonadales bacterium | reverse complement strand
GAACAACTGGTCGAGCGATTTTCCAGGCTGGATATGCTTCACCAGAAATTTGTGCAGTTGCTGAGTGATGAAGCCGTGGATCTTGGCAGGGATATTAATTTGTTGCGGGTGTTGAATATGAAAACCAGTGCGCGAAACCAGTTTGTTGGAACGGTGACAGCAATCAAGACTGGTGCGGTGAATGATGAAATCCAGCTCACGTTGCCGGGAGGTGCAAGCATTGTTGCGATTATTACCAGAGAAAGTACCGAGTCACTGGGTTTGCAAATCGGCAATGCAGTTTTTGCTTTGATAAAAGCCTCGTCCATTATCGTGGCAGCGGATATGGATAACGCAAAATTATCTGCCAGCAATCAATTGCCAGGCACTGTGGCGGCAGTGATGCCGGGTGCGGTCAATGCGGAAGTGGTGATTGATATTGATGGCGGTGGCAGCATTGCCGCGATCGTGACGCAATCCAGTGCAGAATCACTTGGCTTGCAGGTGGGCAATCGTGCTACTGCCATTTTCAAGGCGTCGAGTGTGATTTTGGGCGTGAACGTCTAGATTACCTGGAGTTTTGATACTGATCTAAAAAATCAGCAGCTCTTTACACCATTTTTATACCGGGACTGACAGAATACGGGTATCAATAACGGAGAGGCTGCGATGCTGTTTGTAGGCAAAGACCAGTATTCCATGTGCCATGTTGTGCTGCATTACGCCGGTGCAGTGCTGATTTGTGCAATATGCGCCGTGCTGTGTTTGCCGTTACTCGGGTGGCTGGATCTGGCCAACATCGTCATGCTGTTTCTATTGGCGGTAGCCGTGACTGCAGTCTGGTTGGGACGTGGCCCGGGCATCGTGGCAGCGTTCCTGGGTGTGGCGCTATTTGATTTTCTGTTTGTGGAGCCGCGGTTTTCACTGGCTGTTCATGATGGTCAGTACGTGGTGACTTTTGGTGTCATGCTGCTGGTAGCGCTGCTGATCAGCCACCTGGCCAGTTTGCTCCAGCAGCAATTGCGTACAGCGCAGCAGCGTGAACAACGCACGCGTGCCTTGTATGAATGCGCACATTGCCTGGCTGGTGCTATGACATACGAGCAGGTAGACCGCGCTTTGCGTGCGTGTCTAGCAGACAGTGTGCATGCGCAGCGTTATGCACTGTATTTGCCGGACGAGCAGGAACAACTGCTGTTGTTAAACCAGACAGAGCGTGGAATGCCATCACTGCCTGAAAAACTGGTGATCCAGTCGGCTTACAACAGTGCGCAAAGACAGGACAGTGCAGAGTTTGCAGCAGAGGGATTTTGCACAGCATTTTTGCCGTTGCGTGGCGCTACCCGCCAGCGTGGTGTGCTGGTGATGGATTTGCCTGTGGGCAATACGGCAGACGCGGATGAACGTAATTATTTTCTGGCAGCATTGTCGTCACTGCTCGCCACTGCGTTGGAGCGATTGCATTTTGTGGGTGTTGCACAGAGTTCTGAATTGGCCATGCAATCGGAGCGTTTGCGCAGTTCAATCTTGTCATCGATCTCGCATGATATTCGCACGCCGTTGACGGTGTTGTGTGGTATGGCAGATACCTTGCAATTGGCGCAGCCTGATATGTCGCCAGAGGGCAAGGAAATTGTTACAGCTTTGCGTGCGCAGGCGTTTCGCTTGCACGGCATGGTGGATAACTTGTTGGACATGGCGCGCTTGCAAAGCGGCACGGTGTCACTGCGCTGTGAATGGCAGCCGTTGGAGGAAGTGATTGGTGCGAGTATTCATGCACTGGGTGATGCCCTGTCTTCACATACAGTACAGGTGCAGTTGCCCACTGACTTGCCATTGGTGCAGATCGATGCTGTTTTGATGGAACGTGTATTTTGTAATTTGCTGGAAAATGCTGCGAAATATTCACCACCACATTCACAGTTGAATCTGACGGCGAATGTTGAGGGCGATGCCGTGGCCGTGCGGCTTTTTAATGCAGGTGAAGGATTTCCTGCCGCTGCGATGAATGAATTGCTGGATGTATTTTCACGCGGACAAAAAGAATCACCAGTGCAGGGATTCGGCATCGGGCTATCGATTTGTCGCAGTATTATCGAAGCACACGGTGGGAAAATTGTACTGATGAACCCGGAAACCGGTGGTGCTTGTGTCATGTTTACACTGCCACTGGGTTCGCCACCAACGGTTGAACCTGAAAATTCAGCGCATGGATTTGTGTCATGAATACACATCATGAGAGTGCAAACACTGTATTGCTAGTGGAAGATGAACAGGACATTCGTCGCTTTGTGCGTACAGCATTGCACAGTGAGCAATATCGCGTGCTGGAGGCTGGCACCGTCTGTCAGGGGCTGATTGAGGCAGGCAACGGTAAACCTGATCTGGTGATTCTGGATCTCGGGTTGCCGGATGGTGACGGCGTGCAGTTTGTACGGGATTTTCGTCACTGGTCGTCAGCACCTG
>DAOMGA010000346.1:0-2452 GCA_035430085.1 Pseudomonadales bacterium | reverse complement strand
TCCCCCATTTCAGCAACATAAAACTGGTATTTGTTTCTTCCCAGGCTTTTAGCGCGAAACATGGCAACATCGGCTTTGCGTATGATCATTTCTCCGCGACCATCACAATCGCGTGAAAAAACAATACCGATACTCGAGCCAATATACATTTCATGATTATTGATTTTGAATGGCTTGAGCATCGAATCAATGATGTCTTGCGCAGTCGAGGCGGCAATATTTCTTGATCCGAGATTTTCCATCACCACAACAAATTCATCGCCGCCATAGCGGGCAATCAGATCGTTACGGCGCACTGCCGTTCTCAAACGCTCTGCTGCGCTTTGCAGCAACATGTCGCCAGTGGTGTGACCGAAGGTGTCATTGATAATCTTGAAACGATCCAGATCGACAAACAAAACCGCTAGCAGGCTGTCATCGCGCCGCGCTTTGGACAACGCCTGTTCAAGCTTGTCGTGCAACATCGAGCGATTCACCAGATTGGTCAGTGAATCGTGGTATGCCATGTGCGATAAGGCCTGCTCAGCCTGATTGCGTGCCCGACGGGTTTCAGCATCACGCAATTCACGCTCAATCGCCGGAATCAGGCGCGCAAGATTGTCTTTCATAATGTAGTCATGCGCGCCGGTTTTCATCGCATTGACCGCCACTTCTTCACCAATGGTGCCGGATACAATAATCACCGGCACATCCAGATTGCTATGTTTGACCATCTCCAGCACATCAGCAGAATTGAATCCTGGCATGCTGTGATCAGTAATAATCAGTTGCCAGTGTCTCTGCTCAAGCGCTTTTTCCATTTCTCCACGCGTTTCAACCCGCTCAAACTGAGGTTCATACCCGCCTCTGCGCAGCTCCCTTACAAGCAGCAGCGCATCATCTTCGCAGTCATCAGCTATCAGTACGTTTAAATACATGGCTTCGTTATCTCTATAACTTCATAAACTACATGAGTATTATTGTGTAATTAGTTGATTTTATTTAATTTCTGTTATTGATAGCAAGATTAGGAGTTCGATTAATTTGCATCCAGTACCTACCCAGATCACGCATGGATTCAACAAATTCATCAAAATTAACAGGCTTTTGTATATAACTGTTCGCGCCCAAGCTGTAACCAGCAATGATATCGGTTTCTTGCCGGGATGATGTCATCAAAACAACGGGGTGGTAGCGGGTTCGCTCATCCTGACGTATGCGCCTCAGTACATCCAGACCGTTCAATTTTGGCAGCTTCATGTCGAGGAGGATCAGGCGAGGTTGATCACCGGTGTCACGGCCGCTGTACTGTCCTGTGCCAAAGAGATAATCCAGCGCTTCAGCACCGTCCCTGACCACCACGACCTTGCTGACGTGTTCGCTATTGCGAAATGCCCGCATCGCCAGCGCTTCATCATCGGCGTTGTCTTCAACCAACAGGAGCGTGTTGTCTTGCATCATCTACTCTCCACCATCCCTCAATCATTCATCAGCTTAATCAGCTTACCCATCCATGACAATAGCAGTCACTATAAAGGTTGGGTATCAAGCCATTGGACAGCCGTAACAGATTCAGGCGATTTGACAGTCGTCCAGCTACCGCGCATCCAGCTGCCACCATCCGGATCCTTCAGCACTGTACCGACGCCGCCGGGGTAATCGACAGATAATTGGCTGTTACCGGAAAAGGCATCTTGTGCAGGTAAATCCATTGCTTCCAGCGAGGTAATAATGGCTTCTGCATTGGCATCAAAAGTATGTATTTCAGTGGATGGGTTGCCTTTACGCGGGCAAAGCGCCCTGTCCAGCGCCAGCATTAAATCCACACGCCGATGCAATTCATTATCGGCATGGTGGCTATTGAGCCATTCGTGTACGGCTTCGCTGATGATAGTAAAAGTAACGTTGATGTCATCAAACAATGCAACGTAGAGTTCAGCGCGGTTTTCATAAATTTTGAGTTTGTCATGCACGGTCAATTCATTGACCGGCGATGCCGTAATAATATCGCCAAAATGTTCCAGTAGTTTTTTAAGAATAGTCCGCATCAAAGGCGAAGCCGGAATACTCGCTTCCAATGCAAGGTAACGGATAGTGAACGGCAAGAGCGTGCCATGCACCAGCACCATATGAGCTGCAATTAAAAAATAGCCTTCCAGACCCTCTTCTACGCTGAAAGTGTGACAGCCAATGACATACTCACCTTTGGCACGCCCGTAACCCGCGACAGGCACCGTTTCAATTTTGTATTCAAAACGTTTTTCGTAAAACTCGGTGCCGGGCAACAGGTTGTAGGTGAAAATATTGACGTTCGGAAACGTAGCAATCAATTTATCCAGATTGCGTTCAAAGTCTGCCAGATTGTCACCGGGCAAGCCCCAGATCAGTTCCGCAGCAATCGGCACACCGGCTTCTGCCATGGCTTTGGCTATCGGCTCATATTCATTGGCAGCCATGTTTTTGCGGTTGGACA
>DAOMGA010000345.1:0-2461 GCA_035430085.1 Pseudomonadales bacterium | reverse complement strand
GGCGGTTCAATATCAAGAATTGCCAGCGCGCACTTCATTTTATTGGCGGGAACATCGCTGTGATCAACAAGTTCAATCAACACGCCGGTTAATTGCTGGCGACCGAAAGGCACGCTAACCCGCAAACCCGGCTGCAGGGTTTCGATATTTATGTCGATGGGTGGTAGATAATCAAACAACCGTCGCAGCGGAACGGGCAGTGCTATACGTAAAATGCTGGCGTTATTCGCAGGCATGATTACGTACAAACGCAGCTATTCACAAGCAATATGCTCAACGACTTCGAGATCGTAACCGGAGATAGCGCGATAGCGTAGTGGTTGACCAAGTACGCGCATTTTTCCTACTCCGATTTCGCGCAATATTTGTCCGCCTACACCAACCGTTTTGTAAACATTCGGACTTGTAGCAGTGTTCTGCAATGGTTTTTGTCCGAGCATGGTCAGCGCGCTGTTGTGCAAATCTTCAGCGTTTTCGCATTGATGAATCAATACCAGCACGCCTTTGCCTTCGGTTGCAATGCGTTCAAGGCAGCGTCGCGTGTTCCAGATTTTCATTCCCGGCGGCTGTGCGCAAAATAAATCTCGCATCGCCGTGGCAAGGTGCACGCGCACCAGCGTGGGCTCATTAGGTGTGATGTCGCCTTTCACCAAGGCATAGTGAAATTCCTTGTCAACTTTATTACTGAATGTCACCAGATCAAATTCACCGAAATCGGTTTGTATTGGCGCACGGTGTAGGATTTCCACGGTGCGTTCATTTACAAGACGGTAGTGAATCAGATCGGCAATCGTGCCTATTTTCAATTTGTGTTCTTTGGCAAATATTTCCAGATCAGGCCGGCGCGACATCGTGCCGTCGTCATTCATCACTTCGCAAATTACGCCAGCAGCCTCAAGACCGGCGAGGCGCGCGAGATCGCAGGCTGCTTCGGTATGGCCAGTTCTGCTTAGCACACCACCGGGCTCTGCCATCAGAGGAAAAATATGCCCGGGTTGAACAATATCTTCTGCCCGTGCATTTTTTGCAGCGGCAACTTGAACTGTGCGCGCACGATCAGCTGCAGATATGCCGGTAGTTACACCGGTTGTTGCTTCAATAGACAAAGTAAATTTGGTGCCAAACCCGGAAGCATTCTGCTGCACCATCAATGGCAGGCCGAGACGCTCACACCGCTCACGTGACATCGGCATGCAAATCAGACCGCGTGCGTGTTTCGCCATAAAATTGATATGTTCCGCACCGCAATGCTCTGCAGCCATGATGATATCGCCTTCGTTTTCGCGATCTTCATCATCCATAAGGATAACCATCTTGCCTGCACGAATATCGGCAATCAGTTCTTCAGTCGTATTCAGTTGCATCAGGTTTTCCCCTGCCCAGGCTTTTTGCCATAGCGTGCGAGTTCTGCGGCGAGATCCAGTGGTTCGACTGTGCCGCCGTGTTCCCATTTGCCCCAATCGGCACGTGGAATGGTAAAAGTAATTTCCAGCTCGTTGCCATCCGGATCAGTGCCGTACACTGATTTTGTCGCGCCATGACTTGATGCGCCGACCAATGAGTGGTCTCTTTGTAGTACATAAAAAGCAGCAGCGATGTCTTCAATGCAATTCACTTTCCACGCGATATGGTACAAACCGACAGCGCCGCGTGGTGTGCGTGCTGCATTAACGCCGGTCTGGAACAAACCCAGATCATGATGTTGTTCACTGCCTGGTGCACGTAACAGACAAATGCCGTTATCAGACATCACTTCTTCCAGACCGAGTATGCTGATGTAGAATTTTTTTGAAATTTCTACATCGCGTACCCAGTACACGGCGTGATCAATCCGACTGACAGAAAAAGTCATCGCGTATCTCGCAAAATTCGTGTTAGAAAATCTTGATCAGAAAACTTCGAACAAACCGGCAGCACCTTGACCGCCGCCGATACACATAGTCACCACAACATATTTTACGCCGCGACGCTTACCTTCCAGCAATGCGTGACCAACCATCCGTGAACCACTCATGCCGAAAGGATGGCCGATAGAAATGGCGCCGCCATTCACGTTCATGATGTCATCCGGAATGCCCAGGGTATCGCGGCAATAAATCACCTGCGATGCAAAAGCTTCATTCAATTCCCACAGACCGATGTCGTTCATTTTCAAGCCATGGCGCGCCAACAATTTAGGCACGGCAAATACAGGGCCGATACCCATCTCGTCAGATTTACAACCGGCGACTGCAACACCGCGATACGCGCCAAGTGGTTGTAAGCCTTGTTTTGATGCGAGCACACTGTCCATCAATACGCAGGCAGAAGCGCCATCAGATAATTGTGATGAGTTACCCGCAGTGACGAATTTTCCTTGCGGCACCCACAGACCGTCTTTCCACACGGGCTCCAGTTTTTGTAAGCCTTCTAAAGTCGTGTCAGCGCGATTGCATTCATCTTTCGCAGCAGTCACTTCTTT
>DAOMGA010000344.1:0-2463 GCA_035430085.1 Pseudomonadales bacterium | reverse complement strand
CATTTTCTTCAAACGGTGCAATGGCGTGCATCAGTGAAATGCGTTCGATTGAAATCCGGCCGTTCAGGGTATCGATGCGGTTCAGGCGTGCATCAATTTCCGCTTGCAGATCGGCAATCACCATGCCGGGCAGTGGCCGCACATCGAACTGCAACTCACAGCAGCCGCAAATGCGGTTGGGATTATCACCGCCATGGATATAACCGAAATTCATGGTGGGCGTGTCGATAGCAAATTGGGTATGGCGGAAACGCTGCTGCCATTCGCTGCGCAATGCGGTGAGTTCATTCAGCGCGGCAGTCATGGCATCTAGCGCACTGGCGCCCAACGCGGGATTGGACGAATGCCCGGAGTGCCCGGTGATGCGCACGCTTTCCAGCATCACACCTTTGTGCATACGCACAGGTTTTAAACCTGTTGGCTCGCCGATCAGGGCATAGCGGGCGTGTGGTTTGCCATGTTCCACCAACATGCGCGCGCCGTTCATGGATGATTCTTCATCAGCAGTGGCGAGAATAATCAGTGGTGCGGTGGGGGTTTGATCGGCAAACATCTGTGCGGCGGCTATCGCCAGCGGGAAAAATCCTTTCATGTCGCACACGCCCAGGCCGTAAAAACGGTTGTCCTGTTCTGTGAGTGCGAGTGGATTGACGGACCACAAAGCTTCATCAAATGGCACGGTGTCGGTATGCCCTGCCAACACGAGTCCACCATCGCCGTGACCGCGTGTGGCGATCAGATTGGCTTTATGACCGCAGGCTGTAACAGGCATGATCTCGACAGCAAAACCAATGCTTTGCAGCCAGCTGGCCAATGTATCGATGACATCGCGGTTGCCCATATCATGGCCGGGTGTGCTGCTGCTGACGGAGGGCAATGACAGCAGTGTGTGCAATTGTTCAGTGAAAGATGGCAGTCTCACGGCGTTTTCCTGCTACACAGATAGAGTGCCGATGCTAACATGCGCGCCTGAATGCCTTCTCCAAAAATACTTTCGCGGAACACAGCCATGACGCTCGCCAAACGCATTATTCCCTGTCTCGATGTCGACCGCGGTCGTGTGGTCAAAGGCGTGCAATTTGTCGATATCCGCGATGCCGGTGACCCCGTAGAGGTAGCGCGCCGCTACAACGAGCAGGGCGCGGACGAAATCACCTTTCTGGATATCACTGCCAGCAGTGATGATCGTGCCACCACGTATGACACTGTCGAGCGCATGGCCAGCCAGGTGTTCATCCCGCTCACCGTAGGTGGTGGTGTGCGCACGGTGGAAGATATCCGGCGCCTGCTAAATGCCGGTGCCGATAAAGTCAGCATCAATACTGCGGCGATACATAACCCGGATTTTGTGCGCGAGGCAGCCGAACGTTTTGGTTCGCAGTGCATTGTGGTGGCAATCGATGCCAAGCGTGTCAGTACGGATAATGAAGTGGGGCGCTGGGAAATATTCACGCATGGCGGTCGCAAGTCGACGGGTATCGATGCGGTGGAATGGGCAAAAAAAATGGCAGCCTACGGGGCTGGTGAAATCCTGTTGACCAGTATGGATCGCGATGGCACCAAAAATGGTTTTGATCTGGGCGTCACACGCGCGATTTCAGATGCCGTGAATATTCCGGTGATTGCATCCGGTGGTGTCGGCAACCTGCAGCATCTGGTGGATGGTGTAAAAACTGGCGGCGCGGATGCTGTGTTAGCGGCAAGTATTTTCCATTTTGGTCAACACACCATCCCTGAAGCCAAACGCTTTATGGCTGAACAGGGAGTGGTGGTTCGACTATAAGATCAGGATTACGCCGCTTCTTTCAACAACGCCCGCATGCCCGGTATATCCATTTGCTCGGAATCTTCATGCAGCGCGATGATGAAAGGCAGCTTGGTGATACCCTGACGACCGCAAGCCAATCCGTAGTGACGCACAGATTCATTGACCGTCATGATGTCTTCCAGTTCAAGATACACAGTGATTTTCGGATACCGTTTTACGATCCGGATAATCGTCAGCAAACATCTGCGCCGTGCAGCGGAAATCTGCCCCTGGATTTCATCAGGCGTTGGCTCTTTCTTTTTGGGCTCGCCAAAAATCTTGATCATGAATTTCTGGAATGCGGTTTTTTCAACTTCCATTTTCTTGATGGTTTCGCGCAGCTTGACATTCAGCGCTGCTATTTCAGCTTCATGCTGTTCAAGACAAGTCTTTATCTCTTCCATCAGCAGGCTGTTATCCAGGGTTGGGTCGTCATCTTTGGGGCCGGATACAGAAAATAGCACGCTTTTACATTTATCAATCAACCGGATGTAAGACATCATCTTCAGATCCAGCTCTTCCGCTTTTGCACTGAGAGAAACGGCGGATTGCGCAGCAAAATCCCGCACATCACAAGCCATTTCAATCAGCAAGCGCCGAACGTTGAAGAACAGATATTCGTATTCATCCAGCGTCTTGGCGAGGTCAGACAGTGC
>DAOMGA010000343.1:0-2489 GCA_035430085.1 Pseudomonadales bacterium | reverse complement strand
TCTTTGTTTTGGGGATGCCACCAAATTTTCCCAATACCTGCTGAATGCAGACAAGGCGTACCGTTGCACCATGCGCTTCGGTATGAGAACCAACACGGGTGATGCTGAAGGCCAGGTAATCAGTGACAATCCATGGTTCGCGTTAACGCAGAATGAGGTAGAATCCGCACTCGCCGGATTTGAAGGTCAGATTGAACAAGTACCCCCCATGTTTTCGGCGATCAAGCATCAGGGTCAGCCACTGTATAAGTTGGCACGCGAAGGTATTGAAGTTGAGCGTGCTGCCAGGTCGGTGACGGTTTACCACTTGGCGCTGACTGCATTCCGCCCCGGGGAGTATCCAGAAGCGGATGTTGAAGCTCGAGTCAGCAAGGGGACGTATATCCGTACCCTCGCAGAGGATGTTGGTAATGTGCTGGGTTGTGGAGCGCATATCAGTAGATTACACCGCTCGCAGGCCGGTCCCTTCAGTGAAGCTGATTGTATTTCTCTGGAGCAATTGGAGGCGGTGCGTGGTGATGGCCTTGCTGAGCTGTTAGATCAGTTTCTGTTGCCTGTTGATAAAGCAATTGAACATTTACAGTCTGTAGTTTTGCCGACTGCATCTGGTTATTTCTTTCGACAGGGGCAGCCGGTTCTAGAGGTCAGTGCATTGCAGTCCACCGCCGTTGGCGAGATGGTGCGCGTTGTGCTGGAGAGTGGAGAGTTTCTTGGGGTGGCCGAAATCCAGACGGATGGACGTATTGCTCCCAGAAAATTACTGCAGCAAAACAGCTCGCAGTAATTGATCGCGTCGACTGTAAATATGCACGGTCGTACGTGAATTTAATTAACGCATATTTCAAAAGAGGTTAAGGTTATGGCACTGTCAGTTGAAGAAAAACTCGCTATTGTCAAAGCGCATGGTCAAGGTGAAAAAGATACTGGATCACCGGAAGTGCAAGTTGCATTGTTGTCGGCAAATATTAATAAGTTGCAGGGGCACTTTGGCGCACACAAACAGGATCACCATTCACGTCGTGGATTGATTCGTATGGTTAACCAGCGCCGTAAGTTGCTGGATTACCTTAAACGCAAAGATGTCAGCAGGTATACCCAGTTGATTGGAAAACTTGGTTTGCGCCGTTAAAGATAATGCCGCGCCTTGTGCGCGGCATTTTTTTCTGCGGACAAGTATTTTTATGTGAAAAAAAGAGAAGGAAAAGAGAGTGAAAGCTATTATCAAGAAATTTCAATACGGCGATCAGACCGTTACTCTGGAAACCGGACGTGTTGCGCGTCAGGCGTCTGGTGCGGTTCTGGTGACTATGGGAAGTACTACAATACTGTGTACTGTAGTGGGTGCAAAAACAGCTAAAGATGGCCAGGATTTTTTCCCACTGTCGGTGCATTATCAAGAAAGAGCCTATGCAGCAGGAAAGATTCCCGGCGGCTTTTTCAAACGTGAAGGGCGTCCTAGTGAGAAAGAGACACTGACATCGCGCTTGATCGATCGTCCAATTCGTCCTTTATTTCCAGATGACTTCAATAATGAAGTTCAGGTTATCTGTACTGTTATGTCTGCTGAAAAAAATCGTGATCCTGATGTGGTTGCAATGATTGGTACATCTGCTGCTTTGGCGATTTCCGGCGTTCCGTTTAATGGTCCTATTGGTGCTGCGCGCGTTGGCTATACAGACGAAGCAGGCTACATATTGAATCCGGGTTATCTAGAGCTAAAAGAGTCTGAACTCGATATGGTTGTAGCGGGCACGAAAGATGCTGTTTTGATGGTTGAATCCGAAGCGAATGAACTGCCGGAAGATATCATGCTTGGTGCTGTATTGTTCGCACATAATGAAATGCAGGTGGTAATTGCGGCAATCAATGCGCTGGTTGCTGATGCCGGTAAGCCGCGCTGGGAATGGCAGCCCCCAGCTGAAAATCGCGCACTGCAGGATAAAGTAGTTGCAGCCGTTGGTCCGCAAATTGGTGAAGCGTATCGTATCACCGAGAAACAGGTTCGTTACTCGCGTTTGGCTGAATTGCGTCAGGTCGCTGTTGAGAAAGTCGCTATTGAAGACAGCGGTTTTAGCGCAAAAGATGTTACGGAAATGTTTGGCAAGCTAGAGAAAAAAGTTGTGCGTAACCGTGTGTTGAACGGTGAGCCGCGTATTGATGGTCGTGACAATAAATCGGTGCGCGCCGTAGCTGTTGAAGTAGGTGTGTTACCGAATGTTCACGGCTCTGCATTGTTTACCCGTGGCGAAACGCAGGCTGTCGTTGTTGCAACGCTGGGCTCTATGCGTGATGCGCAGAATATTGATGCGTTAGAAGGTGAGCGCAAAGATCCGTTCATGTTGCACTACAACTTCCCTCCTTATTCAGTGGGTGAATGTGGACGTATGGGTGGCACGGGTCGCCGTGAAATAGGTCACGGGCGTCTGGCTCGGCGTGGCGTTGCAGCACTTCCTGGCGGTCACGGATGGGGTGGATTACGGCGCGGCCAT
>DAOMGA010000342.1:0-2506 GCA_035430085.1 Pseudomonadales bacterium | reverse complement strand
AATGATCCGTTGCCGACAATCGGTGGCAGTCCGGTTTTTGACCTTAATGGCATCTTCTCGGGCGGTGGTATCCGGGAACACGTTTATCCCTGATTGCCAAGCAAGCGGGTGCTGGCTAGAGTGTCGCCGCCTATCACATCGTTGAAGCATTTCCATGACACCTTTGCAGCGTTATCAACAGGACTTGTTGCGACCGGATTTTGTCGCTGATTCCGCACAGAAAATCGCGGTGGATCATTTACAGCGTCTTTATGATGATCTTAATGCGCGATTGGATAATACAGGTTTGTTATCGAACTTGTTCCGTCGTCAGAAAAAACCTGCTAAAGGTCTCTATTTCTGGGGTGGTGTGGGGCGCGGCAAAACGTATCTTATGGATACTTTTTTTGAAGCATTACCGTTTGATAAAAAATTGCGCTTGCACTTTCATCGCTTCATGCGGCGCGTACATCAGGAAATCCGCACATTAAAAGACCAGGATAATCCGCTCGATATTGTCGCGGATCGTCTGGCAGGTGAAGCGCGTGTGCTGTGCTTTGACGAATTTTTTGTCTCGGATATTGCCGATGCCATGATCCTTGGCAACCTGATGGAAAAGCTGTTCGCGCGTGGTGTGAGTCTGGTGGCTACATCCAATATCGTGCCAGACCGCTTGTATGAAAACGGCTTGCAACGTGAACGCTTTTTGCCGGCTATCGCCATACTCAAACAGCATGTGGAAGTGTTGAATGTAGACGGCGGCACGGACTACCGTTTGCGCACTCTGGAGCAGGCCGAGTTGTACCACTGGCCGCTGGATACCGCTGCAGATGAAATACTGGCTCAGAGTTTTACGGCTTTATCACCGGTGCCAGGGCAGGAAAATGTAGAGCTGGAAGTGGAAGGTCGTACTATCCATGCGCGTAAGGTAGCAGACGATGTGGCGTGGTTTGATTTTGCAGCATTGTGTGATGGACCGCGTTCGCAAAATGATTACATCGAGTTGGCACGTGAATATCACACCGTGCTTATCTCGAATATTCCAGCGCTGCACAAAGGCATTGACGATCAGGTGCGCCGATTTATCAATCTGGTGGATGAGTTTTACGACCGCAGCGTCAATCTGGTGCTGTCGGCAGATAAGCCACTGGAGACACTCTACAGTGGTGGCCGTCTGGCCTTTGAATTCCAGCGCACCCAGAGCCGTCTGCTCGAGATGCAATCACACGAATATCTGGCGCGAGAACACCGCCCATAAAGGGCTGTTTCATTGTCTAAAAAGTGCCTTTCTGGTAGGCTGACGTCCCGTCCCTGAGGTGATTCGCGCAGTGATTTTTCTCCCTGCTGCCCGACACCCGTTCAAGCAGTTTTACGTGAAGCCCAGCCCGCTCAATCACTTTAAGTGTTTGATATGTATGGTTTTAATAGCAGATTTTACGCAATAGATTTCAAACGATAGATTTCAAACAACAGGTTTTTTATGACGCGGTTTATTTTTGTCACGGGCGGTGTGGTTTCTTCATTGGGCAAAGGCATTGCCTCGGCTTCTCTGGGGGCGATTCTTGAGGCGCGTGGTCTCAAGGTCACGATCATGAAACTGGATCCCTATCTGAACGTGGATCCAGGCACCATGAGCCCGTTCCAGCACGGCGAGGTGTATGTCACTGAAGATGGTGCGGAGACTGATCTGGATTTAGGCCACTATGAGCGCTTCCTGCGCACGCACATGAGCCAGCGCAACAATTTCACCACCGGTCGGGTTTACGAAACTATCCTGCGCAAAGAGCGCCGTGGGGATTATCTCGGTGGTACTGTTCAGGTTATCCCGCATGTTACCGATGAAATCAAACGCCGTGTTCTCGAAGGCGCGGGTGATGCTGATATTGCGCTGGTTGAAATCGGCGGCACAGTCGGCGATATCGAATCGCAACCGTTTCTGGAAGCGGTGCGTCAATTGCGTGTTGAGCTCGGTTTCAATCGCTCATTGTTGATGCATCTCACGCTGGTGCCCTACATCGCCACTGCCGGTGAGGTAAAAACCAAACCGACCCAGCATTCAGTCAAGGAATTGCGCTCGATTGGTTTGCAGCCGGACATTCTATTGTGTCGTTCCGAATTGGAAGTGGATGAAGATTCACGCCGTAAAATTGCACTGTTCACCAATGTTGAATTCCGCGCAGTTGTGCCGTTGGCCGATGCAGCCACCATTTATGCTGTGCCGCGTTTGTTACATGAACATGGGTTGGACGACATTGTGGTCGAAAAACTGGGTTTGCAGTGCAAGACCAGTGATCTGAGCGAATGGGACCGTGTGGTTGAAGGATTGATGAATCCAAAACATACGGTGACGGTAGCGATGGTCGGCAAGTATATGGACTTGCTCGATGCCTACAAATCGTTGAATGAATCGCTGATTCACGCGGGTATCGCCACGCATACCAAAGTCGAAGTGCGTTATATCGATTCCGAAACGGTTACGCCTGAAACGGTTGATAGTTTATTGGGGGACGTGAATGCAATCCTTGTT
>DAOMGA010000341.1:0-2513 GCA_035430085.1 Pseudomonadales bacterium | reverse complement strand
GGTGGCGGCCTGAATCAGCACTGCCCTTCTGCTGGCGTGAAACTGAAAAAACCGGATATCAATGTGCCTGTTGAAATTCGTCATGACCGTTTCTACGTTATTGAACAGGATTATCCCGGTCTCGGCGGTTTTCCGATGGCAACGCAGGATGCCGTGCTGTCCCTGATTTCCGGCGGCTTTGATTCCACCGTCTCCACTTACCTCACCATGAAACGCGGCCTGTTAACGCATTTCTGTTTTTTCAATCTCGGTGGTGATGCACACGAAATTGCCGTAAAAGAAATTGCTGTGTATTTGTGGATGAAATACGGCGCGTCGCATCGCGTTAAATTTATCAGCGTGCCGTTTATTGATGTGGTGCGAGAAATTCAGGAAAAAGTGCACCATTCACAGATGGGGGTGATTCTGAAACGCATGATGCTGCGCGCTGCCAGCGACCTGGCCAAAAAACTGGAAATTCAGGCACTCGTCACTGGTGAAGCCGTGGCACAAGTCTCAAGCCAGACATTACAAAACCTGTCTGTCATCACGCAAGTGACCGACACACTGGTGTTGCGCCCTGTCATTACCATGGATAAACCCGACATTATTGATATCACCAGGAAAATAGGTACCGAAGTCTTCGCAAAAAATATTCCGGAATACTGCGGGGTAATTTCACAGAAACCGACTACACGCGCAAAACTTGAACGCATCGAGCGCGAAGAAACGCGTTTTGATTTCGCTGTCCTGCAACAAGCTATTGCCGACAGTGTTGCTACCAATATCGACCAGATCACTCGCAGCGAACAGCAAGTCGATAACATCGAAGTGTTCCACGAAGCACCGGCAGTTAGCGTGATCCTTGACATCCGTCATCCTGATGAAGAACAGCGCAAGCCGCTCGTAATATCCGGTGCAACCGTGCAAACCCTGCCGTTTTACCAGTTGCATAAACGTTATGTGGAGCTGGATAAAAACATGCAATATCTCTTGTATTGCGAGCGCGGTGTGATGAGCCGCCTGCAAGCACAATTTTTGCGTGGCGAAGGATTTTCACGCGTTGGCATCTATCAGATTAGTGTCTACCAAAAATGAAGCACCTGTTGATATGTCTGCTGGCGTTACTGCCTGTTTCTTTTGCAACAGCAGAAGCAGAAAATATCCAGCGCACTGCCAAACCACAGCGCATTGTGTCGCTAGGTTTGTGTACCGATCAGGTTTTACTGATGCTGGTGGATAGCTCGCGCATCGCCACCGTCAACCGGGAAGCGGCGAATCCTGCTGTTTCTTATATGGCAGATGCCGTTGGAAACATTCCACTTAACGATGCCACTGCAGAAGAAATAATTCCCTATCAACCCGACCTGATTATCAGCACAGCATTTGCCTCACCGGACGCAATGCGCATGTTAAAAACACTAGGGTATCGCGTAGAAACCTTACCGTTACCCACTACTGTAGCCGGTGTGCGTGAGATGTTATTGCTGGCCGGCCAATGGTTCGGTGAAGAAGAAAAAGCACAGGCACTGATCGCTAACATGGATCGTCAGATTGCCGATGCACAAGCGCGAAACATAGACAAACCTGCAAGGAGTGCGATCATCTATTCGCCAAATGGCTATACCATCGGCAGCGACACTATCGAGCACGATGCATTACAACTGGCGGGCTACCGCAATCTTGCCGCCGACATGGGCATCAGCCACTTCAGGCAAATTTCGCTGGAGACCTTGGTCACCGCGCAACCGGAGAGAATTCTTATCGACAATTATGCTTACAACCAGAACTCGCTGGCTTACAGTTACGTCAACCATCCTGTAGTACAACACATGATTCCACAGGAAAACCGTATGTACGTTCCATCCCGTTTGCGCGATTGCGCAGGTCCACAAGTGGCGGAAGAAATCGCCTGGTTGGCCGGCCATAGATGAGCGCTAATTGGAAATGAATCGTTTATCACCCGCCATGCTCACCCCGTTACTGGTGTTCAGCACGCTCGCCTGCTTTCTTCTGTCGTTGTGCACAGGCACAGCAGATATTGCCGTCGGTAAAGGCATTGCAGACAGCTTGCACGGCGTTGTCAGTGTTGAATCCCTGATCGTCACTGATGTGCGCTTACCACGCGCCCTGCTTGCGCTATTTATCGGCGGCACGCTCGGTCTTGCGGGTGCAGCTCTGCAGGGATTATTGCGCAACCCACTGGCAGAGCCGGGCATCATTGGCGTTTCCAACGGTGCGGCACTGGGCGCGGTGGTAGTGTTCTATTTTGGTTTCAGCGCAGTGGGCTGGTACATGTTGCCGCTGGGTGGTTTGCTGGGCGCGGCAATATCGGTGCTGTGTCTGTCACTGCTGGTACCGCGCAACAGCAATGTGTTGACGCTGATCCTCGCCGGCATCGCCATCAACGCTATCGGTAGCGCGTTGATAGCACTCGCGCTCAACTTTGCACCCAGCCCGTATGCCATGCAGGAAATTGTCTACTGGCTGCTCGGTTCCGTCACCAACCGCAGCTTGCATGATGTCGCCATCTC
>DAOMGA010000340.1:0-2522 GCA_035430085.1 Pseudomonadales bacterium | reverse complement strand
TGAAGTTGTACATGCTGCGGTTAAATGGTTCTAACGGGTCATAGACAGCCGTAATGGCTTTGGGATCAGTAGGCGGCTTTCTTAATTCAGGAAAATCGCGTTGTGGTGCGCTGTGTTTATTTACATCCTGTGCTCTAGTGCTCGCAGTAGTGGCTATGGTGATGTTCTTCTCAGCTTGCGTCGCGCAACCCGCTATATTCAACAACAGTGATAAAACAACAACGTAAAATAAGGAATGATTGACTGATAAATTTTTCATTGGGCGTTTCCTCCCTTCAGAAAAGAAACCATATCAGCCGCATTGACGGTGTAATTGATATTGCCGCAATGCCCTCCCTTAGGATAGATCGTTATTTTGTTTTTCATGATTTTTTCTAGATAACCCAGCTCACCATCTGCAAGAATAATTTCATCCTTGTTGGTGGCTACATGCACATTGGGGTTGGACGTCAGGAATTTCTCAATGGAATGCAAGCTGGCCTCCTGAATAAGGGTGTCTCTGCTTTTGCCGGGATATTTCTTCAGCAGCATAGGCATTAACATGTCATCAACATATTCCTGAAACGTGATCATACTGCTGGCACGTGAGTAATACATCAGGGATTCATTGCGCTTGAAGACTTTATCTTTTGGCACAATGTAACCTGCATGGTTGATAACATCAGATGAGAATACAATAGCGCTGGATGACAAGCGGAATGAGAATCCCACCAGGCCTGCGGCGGTGTGGCGATTGGAAAAAACACCATCTCCCTGATTTTCCTTGTAGGCTGTGTAGAGAAAATCGCTGTCCAGACGCATGCCTTGATCCGGTTTGTAGTCTTGTGCCAGCTCATTGATGACGCTATCAAGAAAGCTGCCTGCTTGCGGCACTCCATTGACAGAGGGAATGTCATTTGCTGTCAGTTTGTCCAGTACGATGGCTGAGTTATACAAGCTGACTGGCGGATTGATCATGTAAACTTTTTGTAGGTTGAATTTTTTTTCTCTTTTGTCGAGATCGGCAATAAATGCGGCGTGCATTGCGCCCAGGCTATAGCCGGTGATATGAAAAGCTGACACGTCGATATCGTCTTTCACTATGCTATAGGCTTGTTGCATCACGCGATAAATGTCTTTTGTGTCATCAGGTGCGTACCCGGGCATATGGCTTGTAGATGCAGTTAACAGGAAATCCAGATAAGTGGGCGACGAGATGTTGATGACGTGGAAGCCTTCGTGAAACAGAATTTTTTGTATCTCGATCATTTTTGCTGAATTGTAAGCGGCGCCTGTGCCAGCAATGTTGAATACCAGTGGTGCTTTGTGATCTTGTAGTGCTGCAGAAAATTGCAGGCCGTCGTCGTACCAGAAAATTTCAGGTAACTTGTCAATGCTCTTGATGGTGTAAACCTTGGCAGGATTTTTTTCCGGAAGCTTGGGGCTGAATTCTGGTGGTGTGCCAATGACTGTGGCGTCGTATTTATCATCAATCGGATATTGATAATTCGTTGGCGCTAAAGATGACCATGCAGGGGTGGCTAGCATGAATCCTAACAAGATAAATATCGATTTTTTCATAGCCGTGCCTTTGTATTGAAGCGCATAGATGTGGTCAGTAAAAATAAAAAAGCCACAGTGCGTGGCTTTTTTATCAGGACAAATTTAATAAGGTCAAAAGTTGTAATTGACGCCGACAATCGGACCGCTAAGGTTCATATTGTCGACGACTTTTTCATTCAGTGTCCACTCAAGATAGCGGTAACCGGCGTACAGGTTCATCCGGTCCATCTTGTAGTCGATACCACCAAATGTTTGCCAGGTAAGATCCGAGTCACCTGCGCCAACATCCAGATAGTAGGGCAGGGACCAGTTTCCTTCGAGATTCAGCTTGCCCTTCACGCCCACAATGCCATCAAATTGCTCATACGTATCGGAGGCCTTTACGTAGCGGCCTCCTGCAGGTCCTACTGATGTTATTTTTGCTGCAACATCCAGGTTGGCGGCTTGCACGCCGACAAAACCGTCCAGCGAACCGGTTTTGCTATCGATCAGGTTGTAGCCCACTGTCGGTGTGAAAATAGTCAGTGTTGTACTGACGCTTCCTCCGAGCCCAACCTCACCGGCATTCGGGGCAGCGAACCCATGTGCGCCACTGGCTGAGATGTCTGCATAGAACAGGTCTGCCGCCACCAGCCATTTGCCGTGACGCGCTTCCAGATTGCCCATAAATGCCATATCAAGATTTTTGATAAGGTCATCGAAGGTGATGTCCATGTCGTTGCCACGGCCCGTTTCGCCGCCAATGGCAGTTCCCCACAAATAAATGCCGCCGCTTAAATTCCACTCAACTGGCGAAGAGCTTTCCGCTGCTTGTGTCGCCGCCGGCATAAAAGTGCAGGCAGCAAGACTCATAGCCGCTAGTGTACGCAATGACCATGAAGAATATTTGTTCATATTGGGCCTCGTTGTTAGTTTCTGCGTTGGATATTAAAGCAAAAATCAGCTTATGGCTTTGGCTGATTCAGATAGGTAGTCAGACC
>DAOMGA010000339.1:0-2522 GCA_035430085.1 Pseudomonadales bacterium | reverse complement strand
ATCAGGGCATTGCAGTAGGTGTTCATATTTAATTCCTCAACTGGGATTATTAAAAAACAGGCATAAAAAAAGGCCGCGGAGTGGAGTGCTCAGCGGCCTTTGGAATAAGAATTTTAGTTCAAATGATTATTCTCTCCAGATCGCTGACACACAGCTGCGCGCACGCGCTGCGATTGCCGCACGTGCTGCTCGAATGGTGATAGCGATGAGAGTGAATGTTTTCATGGGAAACATCATGGCAAAGGGTTCATGGTAAAGTCAAGCCTTGCTTTATTGGGTAGAGAATACCTACGCCCGCAATCTTAATGCATTGGATATTACCGAGACAGAACTCAAGCTCATGGCAAATGCAGCGATCATGGGTGACAACAATAATCCGACGAATGGATACAAGACACCCGCAGCAATTGGTATACCCAATGCGTTGTAGAACAACGCAAACCAGAGATTCTGTTTCATATTGCGAACCGTAGCCACTGATAACTTTCTTGCCTCGGCAATGCCGCGTAAATCACCTTTTACCAGCGTCACCTGTGCACTGTTCATGGCAACATCAGTGCCAGTGCCCATGGCAATACCAATATCAGCTCTGGCTAACGCAGGTGCATCATTGATGCCATCACCCGCCATTGCTACTTTGGCACCAGCGCGCTGAAACTTTTCTACCAACGCTAATTTTTCTGAAGGTTTTACTTCAGCATAAATTTCATCAATACCGAGAGTTTTTGCTACCGATCTGGCTGTTGTCAAACTATCACCTGTTGCCATCACAACCCTTATTCCTGCTGCGCGCAGTGAACATAATGCTTCTGCCGTGCTGGTTTTAATAGGATCAGACACTGCTAATAAACCGGCAAGTTTTCCATCAGCAGATAGATACATCACGCTTGCTCCCGTTGTGCGCAATTTCTCAGCCTCACCTTGCAACATTTGCGTATCAACACCGAGCTTTTCCATCAACACGGCATTACCCAGTGCGAGTTGGCTATTACCTACTACGCCCGTCACACCCATGCCGGCATCTGACTGAAATGCTGTCGCATTTTGTAATGACAGTTCACGTTTACGCGCTTCTTGCACAATGGCTGCAGCTAAAGGGTGCTCACTACCTTGCTCAAGACTGGCAGCTAACTGCACAACTGTTTCTGCAGCAAACCCTGTGACCGGCACAACACAATCGAACGAGGGTTTTCCTTCTGTCAGCGTGCCTGTTTTATCGACGATTAGCGTATTAATCCTGCACATATGCTCAATAGCAGCAGCATCATGAAATAGTATTCCTTGTGAAGCTGCGCGACCGGTAGCAACCATGATGGACATCGGCGTTGCCAGCCCCAATGCACAAGGACAGGCAATAATAAGTACTGCAACAGCATTGATAAAACCGTATACCCAACCTTGGTCAGGCAGCAACAATCCCCACGCCAATAGCGTAATTAGCGAAACGCCGGCAACGCCAATCACAAAATAACCTGCAACAATATCTGCCATACGTTGTAACGGCGCCCTGGAACGCTGCGCTTGCGCCACCATCTGCACAATTTGTGAAAGCAACGTTTCCGCACCGACTTTTTCCGATTGCATGACTAACGTGCCAGTGGTGTTTATCGTTGCGCCAATCAGCTTGTCGCCCACTCTCTTACTGACAGGCAACGGTTCGCCCGTAAGCATCGATTCATCGACTGCACTTGCGCCATCAAGCACTACACCATCGACAGGAATTTTTTCACCGGGACGCACACGCAACCGGTCACCAATATGAACGTGCGTCAATGGGATATCTTCTTCAATGCCATCAGCATTCATACGGCGCGCTGTTTTCGGCGCAAGACCTAGTAAGGATTTGATAGCAGCGGATGTTTGTGAGCGAGCTTTTAATTCGAGTATCTGTCCGAGTAGCGTCAGTGAAATAATCACTACTGCCGCTTCAAAATAGACGCTTATGCGCCCCATGGATTGAAAGTTGGCAGGGAAAAATTGCGGCGCTACAGTAGCAACCACACTGTAGATAAAAGCAGCACCTGTGCCGGCACCCACCAATGTCCACATATTAGGATTTCTGTTTCCCAGAGATTGTACACCTCGCACAAAAAATGGCGCTCCGGCCCACAATACAACAGGCAGTGACAACAGCAATTCAATCCACGACTGGGTTTTAGCATCAGTCAAAGACAACATATGACCAAACATCGCAAGAGCAGTTACGACCACCGTCAAAGGAAGTGTGTACCAGAAGCGATGACTAAAATCGCGCAATTCAGGATTTTCTTCGTCATTCAGCGCTGGCAACATCGGCTCAAGTGCCATACCGCATTTTGGGCAGGTGCCAGGTTTGTTCTGCACGATTTCTGGGTGCATGGGGCAGGTGTATTGCGCATCAGCAATAGGTGCACTTGCTGTTGCGTCCTGCTTATCAAGAAAGGCCAATGGATTGGCTGAAAATTTATCCACGCAGTGTTTACTGCAGAAATAAAAATCCTGGCAGTTATGCTGGTGGTGATGAGGCGAATCCTGATTGACGG
>DAOMGA010000338.1:0-2525 GCA_035430085.1 Pseudomonadales bacterium | reverse complement strand
ATCGTCTTCCGTCATGTGCTCAACGGGATCAGGGCGCGCAATACCAGCGTTGTTAACAATGCCGTCCAGTTTGCCAAAGTGTGCATGCAATGCTGCAAAAGCTTTTGTGACATCGGATTTTTTTGTCACATCGCAAACAAAACCTTTCGCTTGCGCTTCACCCAGTTCTGCGACGGCTTTATCCAGCACATCTTGCCGACGACCCAACAGCGCCACTTTGGCACCCAGTTTTACTAACGCCTGAGCAGTAGCGAAGCCAAGACCAGCGCCGCCGCCCGTTATTGCAATGACTTTGTCTTTGATCAGTTCCGGATTCATCCTGGTATCGCCACCGTCTTGATTTGCAAATATTCTTCAAAACCTTCAGGCCCCATCTCGCGGCCGACACCACTCTGCTTGTAACCGCCAAACGGAGCATCCGCAGAAAAGAAAGCAGCGCCATTGATATTCATTGTGCCAGTGCGGATTCTGCGCGCGACACGTAACGCACGTTCCTGATCTTTAGAGAAAATAGCGCCCGACAAACCATAGATGGAATCATTGGCAATGCGGATAGCATCTTCTTCGGTATCGTAAGGAATGATACAGAGTACGGGTCCAAAAATTTCTTCCTGTGCAATCGTCATATCATTGCTGACATCCGCAAAAATAGTAGGCAACACATAACAACCTTTTTCCAATCCTTCCGGCACTGTGCCGCCACAAACAAGACGCGCACCTTCAGCTTTACCTTTCTCGATGTATTCCAATACACGCTGCTGCTGACGCTTGTTGACCAGCGGCCCCATGAACTGCTCGCGCGACATCGGATCGCCCAACTTGATACCTTCAAACACTGATTTTGCAGTTGCTACAGCCTGATCATAAAGAGAACGCGGCACCAACATACGTGTAGCCAACGCACAACCTTGACCGGCATTGAAACAGACACTGATACACATAAATGCGGCAAAACCTACATCCGCATCGTCGAGAATAATATGTGCAGACTTGCCGCCCAGTTCCAGAAACACTTTTTTCACGGTATCCGCACCGCGCTTCATGATGTGTTTGCCGATACCGGTTGAACCGGTAAAAGAAATGACATCGACGCGTGGATCACCGGTGAGCATGTCACCCAGTTCAGCAGGATTTTCCGATGTGACCACGTTGAACACACCCGGCGGAATATCGGTGTGTTCTGCCACCATCTTGCCAATAAATGTCGCCGTCCACGGGGTATCCGGTGCAGGTTTGAGAATCACCGTGCAACCGGCAGCCAATGCCGGAATAATTTTTGCCAGATTAATTTGCAGCGGAAAATTCCACGGTGTGATGGCGGCGACAACACCGGCTGCTTCTTTCCACACCATGCGCTTGCTCGGAATACCCACCACATTCACGGTGGGCAATTCGCGCTCCCATTCGAGATTTTCCAGATATTCGATAGGCCAGTCGATAAAACTGATGGGGATATCCGTTTGCGGACCATAAGTCAGACCCAGTGGCGCACCAATCTCGGCGACCATCAGATAGCGCAATTCATCGGCATGCGCTTTTATAGCATCGCGCAACTGCTTCAGGCATTTGGCGCGGAAAGCATGGTTAGTCGACCAGTCGCTTTCGTCAAAAGCCCGACGGGCAGCAGCGATTGCACGCTCCATGTCTTCCGGGCCAGCATCGGCACAGACACCCGCCACACTATTATCCGCAGGGTTGATGTTGTTGTACGTCTTGCCAGACGCAGCAGGCACCAGCTGACCATCGATCAACATGCGGGTTTCAGGATTTAACGGCGGTAATGCTGCGTTGCTCATAGTCATTTCTCACAAGGACATGCCGGAGATACTACCGACTGCCCCGCAAACTAGTCAAGCATGCTTTACTTTTTTGCGGACACCCGTAAGATACCGGTCATCGCATCTGATTCATAACAGCCCATTCACAACACCCCATCAGGAGATACCCCATGAGCTCAAGAGATGAACGTCGCGCTAAAGGTCGCGAAGCTTTCAATGCTGTATACGGTGGCATGATGACAGCACCCGAAGAACGCACAGGCGATGACTTTTTCGAATTCATGCTGGAGGATTTGTTCGGCAATATCTGGTCACGGGAAGGGCTGTCACTGCGCGATCGCCGCCTGGTGACGATGGGCGCGATTGCTGCACTGGGAGAAGGCGATGTGTTCGGCATCCAGGTTGAAACCGGCTTGGCTTCCGGCCATCTGACCGAAGAACAAGTCAACGAAATGATCCTGCACCTGACACAATACATCGGTTATCCACGCGTCACCGGTATGCGTGGCGCGGCAGGCAAAGCCATTCACAACTGGAAGAAAAAACAGAAAGAAAAAGACGCGCAAAAATAATTTTTTTTTTTTTTTTTTCAAAAAACTCAGCACCTTGCGCGCAAACAACTCATGGTCTTCAAGGTGTGGAAAATGTCCCACACCCGTCATTTTTACCAAACCATGCAGATGCGTGTAGCAGTCTTTTGTGTAGCGAAATAACTCATGCCCAGTGCTGCCATCCGCTAAACCCATA
>DAOMGA010000337.1:0-2526 GCA_035430085.1 Pseudomonadales bacterium | reverse complement strand
CAAGGAAATGTTGCCTGTCGTTAACAAGCCGTTGGTGCAATACGGTGTTGAAGAGGCGCTGGAGGCAGGTCTGGATGAAATCTGTTTTGTGACGGGTCGTGGCAAGCGCGCCATTGAAGATCACTTCGATCTTAACTATGAATTGGAACACCAGATTGCGGGTACTGGTAAAGAAAAATATCTCGATAGTATTCGTCATGTAATGGATAGCTGCTCTTTTTCTTTTACACGCCAGCGTGAGATGAAAGGTTTGGGTCATGCGATTCTTACGGGTCGCCGTTTGGTGGGTGAAAATGCATTTGGTGTCATTTTGTCGGATGACTTGTGTATGCCTGCTGCCGATGGTGCTGGCGTCATGGCGCAGATGGTGAAGTTGTACAAACAGTTCCGTTGCAGCATTGTTGCTATACAGGAAGTGGACGGTGAAGATATTGAAAAATTTGGTGTGATTGAGGGTGAAAAACTCAAAGAAAATATTTTCCGCGTTTCCAATATGGTGGAAAAACCCAAGCTCGCCGAAGCGCCCAGCAATATGGCCATCATTGGTCGTTACATTTTAACGCCGGATATTTTTGATATTCTCGAAAAAACTCCGCCAGGTAAAGGTGGTGAGGTGCAGTTGACGGATGCATTGTTGCAACAGGCGCAGGAAGGTGCGGTGTTGGCTTATCGCTTCAAGGGCACTCGATACGATTGCGGTAGCGTCGAGGGTTATGTTGAGGCTACACAATATGTCTACGAAAATATTTATCGCAAACCTAAAGCCTGATCGGGCGGATTGAACCAGATGAGCCAGATAAAAATAGACTGTTTTAAAGCCTACGATGTTCGTGGCCGTGTGCCTGATCAGATCAATGAAGATATTGCTTATCGTATTGGTCGTGCATTTGTACAATTTCTTGGTGCGAAATCAGTGGTTGTCGGTCACGATATCCGTTTATCCAGCCCGGAGTTATCGGCAGCATTGGTGCGCGGTTTACGCGAACAGGGCGCGGATGTTATTGATATCGGTTTGTGCGGCACCGAAGAAATTTATTTTGCGACTTTTCACCTCGGCGTGGAGGGTGGTATTGCTGTAACAGCAAGTCACAACCCGATGGACTACAACGGCATGAAATTTGTCCGTGAGGGTTCGCGTCCGATCAGTGGTGATACCGGGTTGAATGACATCCAGTCCCTGGCAGAAGGTGGTGTATTTACTGCGCCGGCGCGCCAAGGCAGTTACACGTTAAAGGACACACGCGCTGCCTACATAGAACACTTGCTTGGCTATGTTGATCGATCAGCATTGAAGCCGTTGAAATTGGTGGTGAATGCGGGCAATGGCGGTGCGGGCTTGGTGATTGACCAGATCGAAAAACATTTGCCGTTCGAAATAATCAAATTGCACCACAATCCTGATGGTACTTTTCCGCACGGCGTGCCTAATCCATTGCTGGAAGAAAATCGTGCGACGACTATAGAGGCATTGAAAAAAACCGGCGCGGATCTTGGTATCGCATGGGATGGTGATTTTGACCGCTGTTTTTTCTTCGATGAAAAAGGTGATTTTGTCGAAGGCTATTATCTGGTCGGGTTATTGGCCGAAGCATTTCTGGTGAAAAACAAAGGTGCGGCAATTGTGCATGACCCGCGCCTGACCTGGAACACCATTGCTGTATGCAAGGAGTTTGGCGGTCGTGCCGTGCAGAGTAAAACGGGGCACGCTTTTATCAAGGAGCGCATGCGCAAGGAAGACGCGGTATACGGTGGCGAGATGAGTGCTCACCATTACTTCCGTGATTTCGCCTATTGTGACTCGGGCATGATTCCCTGGTTGCTAGTAGCAGAACTGGTGTGTCGCAGTGGCAAAACGTTGTCACAGCTGGTGCATGAGCGTATGCAGGCGTTTCCAGTGAGTGGTGAGATCAACCGGCATATCACTGACCCCAAGGCCGCCATTGATAAAGTACGCAACCATTTTGCGGTGGAGGCGATTGCTGAAGACCATACCGACGGCCTCAGTCTGGAATTCAGTGATTGGCGTTTCAATGTTCGGATGTCCAATACCGAGCCTGTTGTGCGATTGAATGTTGAGACCCGGGCGGATCACGCGCTAATGGAACGCCGCAGGGACGAATTGCTGGCTCTGTTGGATAGTTAATAGGCTGATAGTCAAGCGCACGTCGGCGACAAATTTTGTCACCTGTTAACAGTTATTGGATGCCTTGATACCCGTTGATGATGGGCTGTTATCGGTTTTTTGCCGGAATGCTTTGATTGTCAGCTTTTTCTTTATTTGGCACGAATATCGCAAGACTGATGCTGTAACGTATCAGAGTGCATATCTCATGAGACTCGATGAAAACATTGCCACCTTGCGAGCCAGAAATAGCCACGATGAACTCGAGCGAATCAATCGGCTTACGGGTTTAAGATTCGACGAGCTGCCTGAATCCCTGTTGGGTCGTCAGGAGGATTGGGAGGGGTTTGCCGAGGCATTACTCGGCGTAGCCAGGGATAGCGGGGGTGGGGACAATCGAAGGG
>DAOMGA010000336.1:0-2530 GCA_035430085.1 Pseudomonadales bacterium | reverse complement strand
CCCAGCCGGATGCGGAGGGTTTCGATATCAGCAATCAGATTTTGTGTGGTGTTATCGTGCAACCCGGCGTGGGGCGTGGCACGACCGGCGCCGCGCTGATCGTAGAGAATGATGCGGTACTTGTCTGGATCAAAAAATGTACGGCTCTGCATCGTGCAACCAATGCCCGGCCCACCGTGTAAATACAGCACCGGGATACCCGCCGGATCGCCACACTCCTCCAGATACACTTCATGCAGGCTGTCGAGTTTGAAACGCTCGGTGCGATACGGTTTGATGTCGGGGTAGGGAATAAACATGGCAACAGCTCCCTCGATGGCTTTGTTTGATTAGCCCAGATGGCTTTATCCGAGCACTAAAGGCTTTGCCTCACTTTAGCACCACTGGATTGACATAAACATGACCCGTGACTGCGCTAGAATCCCACTCATTGTTTATGGATGATGGCTAATGTTCGCTGCGCTCGACCTCGGTTCCAACAGTTTCCATATGCTCATCGCTGAAAAGTCAGGCGACGGCTTTCGCGTCATCGAGCGTTTCAGCGAAAAAGTCCAGCTGGGCGAAGGCGTGGCAACTAGCGGCAAAGTCTGCGAAATCGCGCGCGCGCGCGCCGTGGTATGCCTGGCCGATTTTCGCGAAGCCATCAACCGCTACCCAGTCACCGCCATCGCCGCCGTGGGCACCAAGACATTCCGCACCGCCAGCAACATCGGGCCACTGATGCGCGACGCTGAACAACTGGGTTTCAATATCGAGATCATTTCCGGTGAACGCGAAGCCGAACTGATTTACAGCGGCGTCGCAAATGCGCTAGCGGATGACAACCAGAATCGCATGGTGATCGACATCGGTGGCGGCAGTACAGAATTCGCGATTGGTGTGAATCGTACGCCGTTGTTATTGCGCAGTCTTGATCTCGGTTGTGTGAGCTGGCGCGACCGCTTTTTTATTAGCGGCGATATTGAACGCGACAGTTTCCGCGAAGCCACGATTGCGGCACGTGAACACATTTATCTGCGCCGCGGCGAATTGAATGCAGTTGCGTGGCAGCAGGTTTACGCTTCATCCGGCACTGCAAAAATGCTATCGACGATTGCTCGCGACATGAAATTCACCGATGGCACTTTGACAATCGATGCGCTGAAAAAAATCCGTGATGCTGCCCTGAGTTTTCCGCGCATACACCAGATTGAACTGCCCGGCCTGAAAAAATCCCGCCAGACTGTGTTGCTGCCGGGTTTGGCTATCATGCTGGCTATCATGAGAGAGTTACAAATCCCCTTAATCCATCACAGCAAGACTGCGTTGCGCGAGGGCTTGCTGCTGGAATTGTTGCACGGTGGCGGTCAGCAGATCCGTCTGGTCTAGTGCGGTTTCACTACTCATAAAAAGTCACCGCGCATAAAAAAACCGGGCGCTGCCCGGTTTTTTCTTTTCCGCTTTTCTATTTACTGCGCACCAGTATTTTCCTGCACGCTGCTGCCACGGAATATTCCATTCAATGGCATGGCGCCTGTGTACTCAAACAAGAGCGCGTTACTGGTGTTGCCGTCCACCGTGACAATCAACGCTTGCATGCCAACATTACCTGCCGTGGTACTACAAACGATTTCCTGTTCGGTTTGTGACTGCACCGCACAAGCACTGTTACCGACCATAACGCTGGCACCGATGGTATTGAAATAACTGCCGGATAATGTGATGAGCGTGCCGCCGCCTGCCACACCTTGCGCCGGCGTTACCGATTGCAGTACCGGCACTGGTGTCACGTAGCTGAACGTCAACCCGGTTATTTTGGCTTGCCCGTTCAAGTACACCGTAACGGGCAAGTTGTTGCCTGTGCCCGCTGGCATGGTGCAGTTAATCTCGCTATCCGCCACCAGAACGGGACTGCTGCAATATTTGCTGCCGATTTTTACTGCCACAGAAGTTTGTCCCGGCACACCCAGATCGCTGCCGCTGATGACGACCGGATAGCCGCCGGCTGGTAAACCTTCCGCCGGTGTCATATTGCTGAAAGCCGGCGCCGCGTAGGTGTAAGGCAATTTATTGCCCGATGCAATGCCATCCACAAATACCGAGACATTCACCGTTGTCGCCGTGACACTGGATGGCACAATGCACAGCAGATGCGTTTCATCGGTAAAGACTGGATTGCTACACAGCTTGTTGCCCACTAATACCATCGGAATCGACAGCGGCATACCGTCAATGAAGTTGCCAAAATTCGCGCCTTGAATTTCCAGCAAATTACCGCCAGATAATGGTCCGCGATCCGGTGTCAGCGATATCATTTGCGGCGCTGCATCGTAAGTGAACTGCAATACATTCGGCGTTGGTGTGTTGGCACCATCAATACTGACCGCTACTGGCACCATGGTATTTGCCACGCCACGCGGCACAGTACATTCAATCCTTGTCGGGTCCATCAGCGCTGCATTGCCACAAAGATTGTTGCCCACACGCACGGCGATTTGTGAGAAGTTGTCTGCAGGGAAATTACCTTCGACTACCAGCGTGCTACCGCCAC
>DAOMGA010000335.1:0-2535 GCA_035430085.1 Pseudomonadales bacterium | reverse complement strand
ATATTTTTCTATTACATATACAGTAAATTTTAATTACATATATTTAAATACTGGATTTACTAAGGGGTATTTTTTAGGTATACAGGGACGATAATGTAAGATTTAATATCTGGAATTTACAAAAGAATTAATGAACTTACTTATGAAAAAATGCATCTTCAGTTTCAGTGCTATCGTGTTTGCGGGTGACATTAACCCCGCCGACTCACCCAGGCAGGATCGCCAATTGCCATGAGTCCCCCGTCACTACCTGCTTGGCAGACAGTCCTGGATGCGCCTCTTAATGGATTGGGCGTTTACAGCAAATACCTATTAATCTGCTTATGCGCGGATGCGCAGGCCTTCAAGCTCGAAAGTTATACAGCCAATAAGTTGGGTAGACGCTATGGCATGCCGGATAAAGGCACCAGCACCGCCATCAAGGAATTGATTCGTTATGGCTATCTCAGGGATAGCATAGGCCAATTGAAAGGACGGAAACTGGAACCAGGAAGTCAGCTGTTTCAACTAGCCAAGCCACCCTCGCCAGAAACTTCGCAGTCCGAAAACACAGAGGCAATAAAGAAATCAAAAAGCAGAAAAAAAAGGGGTACCAAACCCACCCCCTTGCCAGCAGGCCAAAATCACCACGCCCATATGGTGGTGGACTTACTGAATCCTTTGCGTATAAAGAAAAGTGATATCACGCCTCCGCGCAAGCAGGTCACAGCTGATGCTTCAATAACTGCCGCTAAACCATTGTCGTCCAGCGAATACATCCAACCAATAGCAAGTATTTCGCCTGAATATGATCCACAAATATTGGGTACGGCAATCCTGCAGCATCCCCTCCGTATTCCCACCCGGATTCTGCTATGTGCCCTGCTTAGACACGCAGAGCCGTGGGGCGTTGTCAGATCCTTGAGCAATTCACAGCTCCAGCAGCTAACAGGACTTACCGGCGACACACTGCGGTACCACATGGAGATATTGCTAAGGCTGGGATACTTACGCTCTTCCATCCCAGGTATTTCGGCAGATCCTCCATTCGACCACGCCAAGGGGATTCATACACTCAACCTTCGTCACTCAAACTTTGGCTGCCTTGCTGCCCCCGGTGCGACCCTCTTATTTATTCCAAGTGATCGCAGATCAATTGAATGCGAGAGTATTCAGATAAAGGAGGCTGCCTATCACATTCAGCGTCAATTAAATAAAGAGGAAAAGAGCATTGATGGCGAAACAACATATACGATGGCATTGGCATGTTGCCCTGAAGGTTTGAACCATAGAACATACAAGATCTTCATATACCCAGATGAGAATCGACTGATTGACCATTTGCAGGCTTTGATTGACATCCATGCGACACTGCTTCTCATGGATAGCAATCCAAAAACACTGAAAGCCGTAAAAGATGTAGTAATGAGAGAAAATATAACCAGCAATATCAAAAATGATTTATATGGAAATAGGAATGTAACAGACGATGTAATCTCACATGCAGAGCAAGAAGCATCGACTGAAAAAGATACTAAAAAAATGAAAAAGAAACTAGAGCACGTCAAAGATTTGAAAGAAATTAAAATTACGCAAGATTGTGTTGCGAAAATAATTTCCTGGTGCTCCTATAACAAAGCCTTTCGTATCAATCAGGTTAAAAAATGTCTAAAACTTCAGGGAGGATCATTTGGCATCATCACTATACCAGTGAAATATGCAAATGCACGTGACGGCGGTAGACGCATGACACTTGAGTGGTTTTATCAAGGAGCAGGCAAAGCAAACTGCATAACCTATAAATGGAGTTTGCATCCAGATTTAGCGCCTCGTGACTGCATGGCAATCCTTCATGCTAAACCACCAGTATTGGATGATTTTTTCTATGATGAAACGAAAATGAATGAAAAAATGCGTAGTCAGCATGGCCTCTACACCCCCATTTAACCTAGTCACTTCCTCAAGCGCCAATTAAATCTCCGGGTGTCCGCTGGCATCCGTTAAAATATATTCCACCACCCTATCGGATGAACCAACCGCCGTGAGGGCTATCACCATGCAATACCTTAAACTCCAGCAAATCACCCAAAAGACGAAATTCAGCAAAAGCAAGATCTACGCTGATATCAAAGCCGGCACCTTTCCAAAGCAGATCAATATCGGCAGAAGCTCGTTCTGGATTGAGTCCGAAATCGATGCCTGGATGCTTGAAAGAGCAGCAGAACGGGATGTGAAAATGCAGTAAAAACCGTTAAAAAATGTATGTTTGTTATTACATAGAGAGTATAGATTTCTTATCACATTTTTCTCTCTACTCTTCATCACACTATCCCTGTTATCTACCTAACTCGATAACCATAAAAATCACTACGTTTACTGTGATTATTTACCCGTTACTACCGACATCCATCCTGACTATGACACCCTGATTATCTCATCGTGAAATTAAGACAAATACTTCGTTAACTTGTAAATAACTCGTCTAAAAAAATACTACGAAGACTTATCCGATGCATGAATCCCTTCACCCTCATGCAAGGAGATAATCGTCGTGTA
>DAOMGA010000334.1:0-2550 GCA_035430085.1 Pseudomonadales bacterium | reverse complement strand
GTTGATGCCGCATTTCATCACAGTCGCCAATATTGAAAGTACAGATCCTGCGCAAGTCATTGATGGCAACGAACGTGTGATTCGTCCGCGTTTGACCGATGCAGAGTTTTTTTACAATACCGACTTGAAAATGCCGTTGTTTGAGCGTCGTGAGAAACTGAAAACCATGGTGTTTCAGGCGCAGTTGGGAACGCTGTTTGACAAGACTGAACGAGTGGCAAAACTCGCTGTGCATATTGCGGGGAAAATTGGCGGCAATACCGGCTGGGCTGAGCGCGCAGCGCAATTGAGCAAATGTGATTTGTTGTCCAATATGGTACAAGAATTTGACAGCATGCAAGGCATTGCTGGCAGTTATTACGCGCGGCACGATAATGAGCCGGATGAAGTAGCTGCTGCCATGCGTGAACAATATCTGCCGAAGTTTGCTGGTGATGTTGTGCCGGAAACACTCACAGGTTGTGCATTGGCGCTGGCAGATCGTATTGACACACTGGTCGGAATTTTCGGTATCGGCCAGATTCCCACTGGTTCAAAAGATCCGTTTGCATTACGCCGCGCCAGTATCGGCGTGCTGAATATTCTTATCAAACGCGAACTGGATCTGGATTTGCGTGATTTGGTTGATTTCGCGGAGAACAATTTCTCAAACGTTATTAAAGCAACTGATACGGCAAGCAAGGTTATTGAATACATGGTTGAGCGTTTTCGCGCTATTTATCTGGAAGATAATATTGCTACCGAAACGTTTAATGCCGTAGCGGCCAAGCAACTGACAGTGCCGCTGGATATCCATAAACGTGTACTGGCTGTGCATAGTTTTACCCAATTGCCAGAAGCTGCCAGTCTGGCCGCAGCAAACAAGCGCGTCTCCAATATTCTGAGTAAGTCTGCTGATGGTAAAACAGAGTATTGTGCAATAGATCCTGCGCTGTTGCAGGAGGCGGCAGAAAAAACTCTGGCTCAAGCATTGAAAGAAAAAGCGGCAGAAGTTGCGCCATTGTTTGCGACACGCGATTACACTGCGACTTTAGCGTCGCTGGCAAATTTGCGTGAACCAGTGGATGCATTTTTTGATCAGGTCATGGTCATGGCTGAAGACGAAAAACTGCGGAACAACAGGTTGGCGCTGCTCGCGAAATTACAAGCATTGTTTTTGCAAGTGGCAGATGTTTCACAGTTAGTACCAGAGAAAAAATAATTTATGAAAGTAGTGGTTCTGGATCGTGATGGTGTGATCAACGAAGACTCGGATGATTTTGTTAAATCCGTTGACGAATGGATCCCTATAGATGGCAGTATCGATGCGATTGCGCGTTTGTATGAACACGGGTTCACGATCGCAGTTGCTACCAATCAATCCGGTATTGGCCGCGGCTTGATTAGCGAGGATGCACTGGAGGCCATGCATACTAAATTGCTTGAATTGGTGCACGAGGCGGGCGCGGATATTGCCACCATCGCGTACTGCCCACATAAACCCGAAGACTATTGTGATTGCAGAAAACCGCAATCCGGTTTGTTTGACCAGATCGCTGCGACCATTGGTTCTGATCTGGAAGGTGCTTGGACTATCGGTGATAGCCTGCGTGATTTGCAAGCCGGTGTGGCGCGTGGCTGTACGCCGATTCTGGTGCGCACCGGCAAAGGCGCGAAAACAGAAATGCAACTGGAAGAAGACAACAGTGAATTTGAAAATCTGGAAATTTTCGACAATCTTGATGAAGCGGCTGATTATCTGATTCAGCAAACACCAGCAGATATCGTGCAGGATTGGCTCGATGAAGAATACTGAGTTGGTTCAAATATGGTACGGATTCCGTTCCGCTGTTTTTTATATCGGTTACGCATTGTGGACGGTGTGGTTCGGTATCACCACGCCACTATTTGTGAAATGGTTGGGCTATCACGCGTGCGTGCGGTACATCAATTGGTGGAATCTCGGTGTGATTGTTTGGCTGCGCTGGGTGTGCGGTGTGCGTTACCGCGTGGAAGGTTGGGAAAACGTACCGCCGCGCCCGTTTGTGGTGGTGGCAAAACATCAAAGTCAGTGGGAAACATTTTATTTGCAATTGCCATTCGCGCCGGTGTGCACCATTCTTAAAAAGGAATTGATCGAGATGCCGGTGTTCGGTTGGGGCTTGGCAACAGTAAAGCCGATAGCGATTGATCGCAGTGCGCGACGCGAAGCGCTGAAGCAGATTGTTGATGATGGCTGTTCAAGATTGGCTGAAGGCATTTCAGTGCTGATTTTTCCTGAAGGCACGCGCACGGATGTTGGCAAAGTAGGGCGTTATGCCCGCGGCGGTGCAGATCTTGCGCACAAAGCCAATGTGCCGATGTTGCCGGTGGCTCACAATGCCGGCGAATGTTGGCCTGGAAAAAAATTCATCAAATATCCGGGTCTGATCACGGTTTCTATTGGCGCACCGATACAGGAAGACGGCGTAGATAGTAAAACGTTGATGAATCGTGCCGAGGCGTGGATTGAAGCTGAAGTGAAAAGAGTATCGCAATATTAAAAGACGTTAGAGTAATAAACTGGTGCAA
>DAOMGA010000333.1:0-2551 GCA_035430085.1 Pseudomonadales bacterium | reverse complement strand
ACTATCAATGTCTCTGTGAGACGATTGAAATTCAGATATACAAGCAGGAATACCATCAGAAGAGTGATTGGCACTACTACTTTCAGTTTTTCGGTGGCCCGCTCCATGTATTCGAATTGCCCGCTCCAGGTGGCATAGTATCCGGGTGGAAATTGCACCTGTTCACGTACTGCTTTCTGTCCGGCTGCAACGTAGCTACCGATATCACGATCACGAATATCAACAAAAATATACGCAGACAGCAGTGCATTTTCCGTACGGATGCTTGGCGGGCCTTTGACAAGGCTGATTCGTGCAAGCTGGCCAAGCGGAATCATTGTGGCTCCCATAGTTGGGACCAGCACCTGAGTAGCAATTGCCTGCGGATCGCTGCGTAGCTCGCGTGGATACCGTACGGTAACACCAAAGCGTTCCCGGCCTTCAACCGTGGTCGTCACCATCTCGCCGCCAAGCGCTGCTGAAATCACAGACAATAAATCGCCGACAGCCAATCCATATCGGGCAAGTTCAAGACGATCCGGCTCAACATCAAGATAGTAGCCACCGGTCGTGCGTTCCGCATAGGCGCTACTGGTTCCTGGCACTGTTTTTACAGCTGCCTCAATCTGCTTGGCAAGTTTTTCAATCTCGCCCAAATCCTTGCCGAACACTTTGATTCCGACGGGTGTGCGTATGCCGGTGGCAAGCATATCGTTCCTATTTTTGATCGGCATCGTCCAGGCATTACTGACTCCTGGCATTTGCAATGCTTGATCCAGCTCGGCGATCAGCTTGTCGACACTCATGCCTGGACGCCATTCGCTTTCCGGTTTCAAATTAATGATGGTTTCAGTCATTTCCAGCGGCGCTGGATCAGTAGCGGTATTCGCGCGTCCGGCTTTGCCCAATACCGATGCCACCTCGGGAAAGCTTTTAATGATTTTATTCTGTGTTTGCAGGATTTCTCCAGCCTTGGTTACGGAAATACCCGGAAGTGTCACTGGCATGTAAAGCAGCGTGCCTTCATTCAATGTTGGCATAAATTCTGTTCCCAGCTTAAGCGTTGGATAGACAGTAATTCCGACTACCACGATTGCTACCATGACAATGACTTTTTTCCACTGTAACACCTTAGCCATTACAGGCCGATAGAGCTGGATCATGATCCGGCCCAGCGGATTGTCTTGCTCGCGCGGAATGCGGCCACGGAGCAGAAGCAGAATCAGAGCCGGCACCAAAGTGATCGAAAGCAGCGCAGCACCTGCCATGGCAAACGTTTTGGTATAGGCGAGTGGGTGAAACATGCGTCCTTCCTGTGCTTCAAGCACAAACACCGGCAGAAACGATACTGTGATAATCAACAGGCTGAAGAACAGCGGTGGACCGACTTCCTTACAGGCTGCAATGACAGCCTCCGTGCGCGATTCATCGGGAGCAAGGCGCGCAAGGTGTTTATGCGCATTTTCGACCATGACGATGGCTGCGTCGGTCATTTCTGCGATCGCAAGTGCTATCCCTGCGAGACTCATGATGTTGGAATTGATACCAAGGTGAAACATCGCAATGAAGGCGATCAACACACCGATCGGAAGCATGATGATCGCCACTAGCGCACTGCGCACATGCATGAGAAAAACCACACATACCAGCGCCACGATTATGATCTGTTCGATAAATACTTCGTTTAGCGTCGCGATGGCGCGATGGATCAATTCCGATCGGTTGTAGACAGGCTGAATCGAAACGCCTTCCGGTAAACCAGATGCGATTTCGTCGATCTTTTTTTCGAGATTATGGGTAACATTGAGAGCGTTTTCACCATGCCGCGCCACTGCGATACCCGAAACAACTTCTCCTTCTCCGTTGAGTTCGGTGATGCCACGGCGCTCATCAGGTACTAATTCCACCCGGGCAACATGGCGCAGCAATACCGGCATACCCTCGTGTGCCTTCACAACCAGATTTTCAAGATCACTAATTCCGCGCAGATAGCCCTTACCGCGAACCATATACTCGGTCTCAGTCAGCTCGATCACACGTCCCCCGACATCGCGGTTGCTGGAGGCGATAACATCGGAGATTGTTTTGAGTGATATCCCGTAGGCTTGAAGGCGTCGTGGATCTACGGTAACTTGGTAGTGTTTTACAAAACCGCCTACACTTGCGACTTCCGACACGCCATGTGTTGCAGTCAACTGATAACGCAAAAACCAGTCCTGAATAGCGCGTAATTCGTCGAGTGCGCGGTTCTTGGCAACCAGCACATATTGGTAAACCCAACCGACTCCCGTTGCATCCGGGCCGAGCGAGGGCCTGACGTTTTCTGGTAACCGGCTTGCCGCGAAGCTCAGATATTCCAGTACTCGCGAACGTGCCCAGTAGATGTCGGTTCCATCTTCAAAGATGACGTACACAAACGATACACCGAAATTTGATACTCCTCTGACGACCTTTGATTTTGGTACACTTAACATAGCTGTGGTCAACGGATAAGTAACCTGATCTTCGACCACCTGTGGCGCCTGTCCAGGATATTCCGTGTAAATGATGACCTGTGCGTCCGATAAGTCTG
>DAOMGA010000332.1:0-2552 GCA_035430085.1 Pseudomonadales bacterium | reverse complement strand
CATGCTGTGCCGGATATTGTCGAGATCGGCCCGATAAGCCCCGGTATTCATCTGCCAGATTGTAGTGAGCCTGTCTATGCTCCACAGTTTGTCTGACTGGGTGAGTAGTCTGATTTTGTCGTAATAGGCTGCGGTGGCGGGATCGACTATGCGGTTTTCGCCAGTTTTGATACTGGTGCAATAGCCTGCAGGCAGTAAGCGAAGGAAGTGCCCCGGACGCCAGTTGTCTTGCAAAGGGTTGCGCGGCATACGTGCCAACAGGGGGTCTGTAATACCCAGTACGTCAACCAGAATGCGATCATTGCCTAGACAAAAGCCGTGCATCCCTACCGTCTTGCTGGCGGCTATCGGCTTATCCTGGCGGATTTGTTCCAGACCGTCCTGACACCAGCCGAAGTCCAGAAGCAGCGGGGTATCTCGGTGCCAGTACTTCCAGAATCCGGTAAACCAATAAAAAAAGTAGCGTTCCTGAGTGACTCCATCCGCACTGTCGCCCATTTTGAATGGTTCTGAGCCCCATTGCAGGGGTGTTGTTGCAGGTGGCTCCCACAGTACCCAGCTAATAGCTGCGGCGACGACTGCAAATAGTGTTGTGGCATTAATCGCTCCAAACCATTTAATGGGTTCAATGCTGGAAACGGGATACAGCAATAAAATAACACCGAGCAGGTAATCCCAGCCAAAGAAGCGACCGCGCATGAAATCGCCCCCGATCCAAACGACATACAGTAGATGCAGCAGGACACCTAGCGCGAGATAGCGGAGTGTGAGGTGCCTAGAGCAAATGCCTGTCAGCAAGGCAGCTGGTAGCACAGCGATACTGATGAAGTCGCGCAGGACTGATGTTTTAAAATACGTTATGCCACGCATTAATAGCCATTCGCGTGGCACCAGACCGCCGAGCTTGGCGTAAGCAGTGTTGGGAAAAAGGAAGCCGTAATACAGTAGCGAAAAAAATGACCAACCCGCTATTGGCAATAACAACGCTGTCATTGCAGGAGTGAGCGCAAGAGATTGTTGTCTTGCGCGCCACAGATTGTGAATGAGCAAGGGGAGTACAAAGAGTACAAGGTCGTGGCGAGTGACGATGAGTAGACCGCAAGCTATAGAAAAGTAGAGTAGTGCTTTACTGGCAGGCAGTTGCTCGCGGTTGAGATAAAACCGTACTGCAAAAGTGAGCAAACAGTAGGCTAACGGATTTTCCAGGCCCGACGATGTGAAATCAAAATAGGCTTGTGAGAACACGAGCAGCAAGATAGCGACGAACCAGGTACGTGCATCGGCAAGAATTTTTTGGAGGTTCCACAGTATCAAGCCATTACAGAATGCGCTCAGTAAGATACTGTTCAGGTAATGATTGCGATAGATGCTGCCCATACTGGCCAGAAGCCAATACCACAAAGGGCAGGTAAAAACTTGCACGCGTTCGTGTGGATTCCAGCGAGGGCCGTGACCATCGAGCAGTTGATCAAGGCTGCGAAACAGAATGTAGGCATCATCGCCTACCCAGGCGTTCTTGAAGAACACAATAAAGTAGATCGCCAAGCCAACAGCATAAATTAGCTGTCGGATAGAGAGGTATGCCACAGCAAGTTTTCCTTGACCGGTCTCGGGCTACTTTATAACATACCCCGCCTCGAAAGAGTCCGTTCCGACTTAGCTCAGCGGTAGAGCAGTTGACTGTTAATCAATTGGTCGGTGGTTCGATCCCACCAGTCGGAGCCATTATTCACAGGGCACTTGTTTCCCGCTTAGGGTATTTTTGGCAAGTGTCCTTTTTTTACCCTGGCAAGGTAGCTCAGCAGGTTAGAGCACAACACTCATAATGTTGGGGTCCCCAGTTCGATTCTGGGCCTTGCTACCATATCCTCTAGCTGATGGCGTTTTTGGCAATGACATCAGAACTTCCCAAACCAAAGTCTCCCGATTCAGAATCCCGTCGTTTCGTCGTTGAGTCGAAATTTGCCCCGGCGGGTGACCAGCCTGCGGCCATCGAGTCTTTAGTCAATGGCATTCAGTCTGGTTTGATGTCACAGACCTTGCTCGGTGTGACAGGTTCGGGCAAGACATTCACAATTGCCAACGTCATTGAGCGTCTGCAGCGTCCGACAATAGTGTTGGCACCAAATCGCACGTTAGCCGCTCAGCTGTACGGCGAGTTTCGCGAATTCTTTCCACACAACGCCGTTGAGTATTTCGTTTCTTATTACGATTATTACCAGCCGGAAGCGTATGTGCCTTCGTCTGATACATTTATCGAAAAAGACGCATCCATCAATGAGCATATAGAGCAAATGCGTTTGTCTGCTACCAAGGCATTGCTTGAGCGTGAAGACGTTATTGTTGTGGCAACGGTGTCGTCAATTTACGGTCTGGGTGATCCTGAACTGTATCTGAGTATGGTGCTGCATTTAAGTCGTGGTGATCGCGTTGATCAACGTGAATTGTTGCGTCGGTTAGCTGAATTACAGTACAAACGTAACGATATGGATTTTAACCGAGCAACTTACCGCTGCCGTGGCGATGTGATTGATATTTTTCCGGCCGATTCT
>DAOMGA010000331.1:1974-2558 GCA_035430085.1 Pseudomonadales bacterium | reverse complement strand
ACCTGCACTGTACTGATAACACCTGGATCACTCTCAACGCTATCACCACATCAAGTTCAACAGCAAAAACGCGAACAACAGCAAGTTGATGCAGAGATGTCATTTAAAAACGACCCCAATGTCATAGCACTGTTACAACAATTCGATGGCGAAATTGTCACAGGTAGCGTTACGCCGTTTAATAAATCCATTCATTGAAAAATCGTACTGTTATTAAAACCATTCTGTTATTAAAGGAAACCTCATGAAACTCGGCAATATGAATGAGCTGATGAAACAAGCGCAAGCCATGCAAGAAAAAATGCAAAAAATGCAGGAAGATGTCGCTAAGCTAGAAGTGACCGGCGAATCCGGTGCCGGCCTGGTAAAAATTGTGATGAATGGTCGCCACGATGTACGCAGCGTTGCTCTTGATAATAGCCTGTTGAACGAAGACAAGGAAATTCTCGAAGATTTGATCGCTGCAGCAATCAATGATGCTGTGCGCAAAGTAGAAAGCAATAGCCAGGAACAAATGCAGAAGCTGACTGGCGGCATGCAGATGCCACCGGGCTTCAAGATGCCATTCTAGGTTTTATCTTGCC
>DAOMGA010000331.1:0-1931 GCA_035430085.1 Pseudomonadales bacterium | reverse complement strand
GACAAACTCTTCTGCAGCCGTTGGATGTATGCCAATAGTGGCATCAAATTGCTTTTTGGTAGCCCCCATCTGCAATGCCACCGCAAACCCCTGCACAATCTCCCCGGCTTCCGCTCCCACCATGTGCAACCCCAGCACGAGATCCGTCGATTTCTGCACCACCATTTTCATCATTACACGCTCACTGGCACCGCTCACAGTATGTTTCAGCGGGCGAAAGTCGGTGCGAAAAATAACAATATCTGCAATACCATAACGCTCTTCCGCTTGCTGCTGTGTCATCCCTATGGTTCCAGCTTCCGGCGTTGAAAATACACAGCTGGCTATTAATTCGTAATCAATAGCTGCTTTATTATCATCACAACGAGCCACATGGCTTCTGCCGTAGCAACGGGGGTCAGCTCTTTATGACCCACCACATCACCGATGGCATATATAGAAGATTCACCAGTCTGATAACGACCATTTACTTCAATATGACCTGACGCTTTTATATTTACCGCAATATTTTCCAGTCCCAACCTGTCAATAACAGGCTTTCGCCCAGTAGCGTACAGCACACAATCCGAATGAATTGCCAATCCAGACAAACACTGTACGGTCAGACAACCAGCTGATTTTTCAATGGCTGAAATATTCTCGTTAAACACCAGCCTGATGCCTTTCTTTTCAATTTCCTGTTGCAGAAATTGACTGATATCACTGTCAAAATTTTTCAGTATTTTTTCGCCACGATGTAACAACGTAACGTTTGCACCCAGACCATTCAGAATACCCGCCAGCTCGACAGCGATATAACCACCTCCAACCACAACGATATTGGCTGGCATCTCCGGCAACGAGAAAAAATCATCTGAGGTAATAGCATGTTGAGCACCTGGAATATCCGGCCTCCATGGCGCAGAACCGACAGCAATCAGGATGCGCTCTGCTGTTAAAGAATGCTCACCAACGACAACTGTGTGAGCATCAACAATTCGCCCTTCCCCTTCAAATAATTGCGCACCTGCATTTAATAACAGATTGCGATAAATATCATTCAAACGCTGCACTTCACTGGCAATTTTTTCTACCAATATATTCCAGTTAAATGACAGCCCGGGAATCGTCCAGCCAAAACCAGCAGCTTCATGACAGTGGATTGGATACTGCGCTGCGTAGTGAAACAATTTTTTCGGGATGCAACCAACGTTAACGCAGGTTCCACCTAGATACTGCCTTTCGATAATTGCAACGCGTTTACCCATAGCGGCTGACAGTCGCGCTGCACGCACGCCACCTGAACCGGCACCGATGACAATCAGATCGTAATCATGTTGTATAGAATAGTCATGCTGCATAGATATCAGCTCCCGCTAGCTGATCAATAATGCCCGGAACGATATCGCAATGAATATTTTTAGCCTGCAATTGAGCCAACAATAACGGCAGTTCACGGTGCGACAACGGGTCGCCCGATTTCAACAAGACGACATAGGCACCACGATCCAATTCAATTTTCAGCAAGGACAAAATATCTTCATGCCCTTCTAACAATATCTGCCTTGCATCGCGACGTGCAAGATCGACAATATTCCGGCTGATGTCCTGATCAAACATCAGCACGTCACAACCTTGCAGGCAGCGCAGCGCCTTGAACGTCAATAAATCCACATCACCCGTTCCAGCACCGACTACACTCACCTGACCGCCGATGGCATTAGCGATGAAATTATCAAGCCGTTGTTCAAATGCATGGTCATCCATTAGTGTTTGCAAATCGCCATCTGCACCAATTAACTGACGTTGTAATAATTGATCCCAGAAACGTAACCGCTGTTGCATATCCGGCAAACGGATACTGACCTGCTTACGAAACATACCAACGCGCTGGGCAAATTCACCGAGTGAGGCGGGCAACAAGGTTTCGATGCGTGCACGCAACAGACGCG
>DAOMGA010000330.1:0-2564 GCA_035430085.1 Pseudomonadales bacterium | reverse complement strand
ATTATCAAAACTAAAGACTATCCGCTGCACAAGGAAAAAGAATTCACTTATAACGGCATCAAGCAACAGAATCGCAATGGCTTGTTATGGAGAGATTCTACGGTAGATGGATTGAAAACGGGGCATACCGATGGTTGCGGTTATTGTCTGGTGGCATCAGCTTTGCGTGATGATACGCGTCTGGTTTCTGTTGTTCTCGGTGCGCCTAGTATCAAGGAGCGTGAGGCGCAGACTGAAGTGTTGCTCAATTATGGCTTCCGTTTCTTCCAGTCGGTGAAGTTGTATGCAGCTGATGCCATTCTTGCTACACCGCGTGTATGGAAAGGCAAATCCAATGCTGTGAATGTGATACCTGCTCGGGAAGTATCGCTGGTGGTGGCGCGCAATGTGGCAGCGAACCTGACGAATGAAGTGCAGATAGACAGTCCATTAATTGCTCCTGTTGCTGCGGGACAAAAAGTGGGTCAGATCGTTATCAAGAATGGTGATCAGGTGATCGATACGATCGATGCCGTTGCACAGACGGAAGTGCAGCGTGCCGGATTTTTTGGCGTGCTGTGGGATACGCTGTCATTATTCTTTACCGGTTTATTTGGTTCAAAAGTGTGAGTGACTGTCGTGACTGAGCAAGAACCACCCAAAATATCATTTCCTTGCCGTTATCCGGTAAAAGTGATGGGCGTGGCTGGCGACGAATTTCGCAGTGCAACCATCACTATCTTTGAAAAGCATGCCGGCGTAATTACCGAGTCGGATATCAATATTCGTGCCAGTGCTGGTGGTAATTATGAAGCGCTGACAATCACCATCACCGCCCATGGCATCGAACATCTGGAAGCCATTTTTGCGGATCTGAAAATCCATCCGCTGGTGCGGATGGTGCTGTAAGACGTGAACAAACTGATTGTCCGGCAATTTGACGAACTTCAGGATTATCAAGCTATCTGGCAATCCATGCAGGTATTTACTGCCAACCGTGAGAAAAATACGCCCGATGAATTATGGTTGCTGGAGCACGAGCCAGTGTATACGCAGGGGCAAGCAGGTAAGTTCGAGCATTTACTTAATCCCGGTAATATTCCTGTAGTTCAAACAGATCGCGGTGGGCAGATTACATGGCATGGTCCAGGTCAATTGATGGTCTATGCCTTGCTGGATACGCATCGCCTCAATCTAGGTGCGCGAGTATTGATAAATCATCTGGAAAAAATACTCATTGTTGTGCTGGATAGTTTTGGTATTTCCGCTTATGCAAAATCGGATGCGCCGGGTGTATATGTATTGCATCAAGGCACAGAAGCTAAAATTGCTGCATTGGGTTTGCGCGTGAAAAAAAATGGTTGTTATCACGGTGCTGCCTTGAATATCGATTGTGATCTTTCGCCTTTTTCGGGCATTAATCCTTGTGGTTATGCAGGACAAATCGTAACGCGTCTTATCGATGTGTTGCCGCAGTTGCCGTCACGCTCAGACATCGAAAAATGCGTGATTGAAGAATTTTCAAAGATTTTCAGCTATGACTGATGAAACGCGCCGCCCTAAAGGTTTGCCCATCGGAAAGAAATTACGCGATGCGGATAAAGTGCGGCATGCAGAAACACATTTGATTGCCAGCGATCAGATGCAGCGCAAACCTGAATGGATTCGCGCACGCATTCCATCCGGTGCCAGTGTGCAGCGTGTGCGCGGCATCTTGCGTGAGCGCAAACTGGTGACGGTGTGTGAAGAAGCGTCTTGCCCGAATCTCGGTGAATGTTTTAGTGGTGGCACGGCCACGTTCATGATCATGGGCGATATCTGCACGCGTCGTTGTCCTTTTTGCGATGTGGCGCATGGTCGTCCGAAACCACTGGATGTTGATGAGCCGCGTTTGCTGGCTGAGGCCATTGCCGAATTGGCTTTACGCTACGTGGTGATTACCTCGGTGGATCGCGATGATCTGGCAGATGGTGGCGCGGCGCATTTTGCTTCGTGTATTCGCGAAACCCGCGCTCTTAACCCGACAATTACCATCGAAACACTGGTGCCGGATTTCCGTGGCCAGCTGGATATCGCACTGGATGTACTGGCTCAAGAGCCGCCAGATATTCTCAATCACAATCTGGAAACGGTGCCGCGGCTTTATAAGTCTGTGCGCCCCGGTGCAATCTACGAACACTCCTTATTATTGATGCAGCGCTTTGCGGTAGTGCAACCCACTGTGCCTACCAAATCGGGTCTTATGCTGGGGTTGGGTGAGACAAAAGAAGAAGTGATTGAAGTGCTGAAGGATCTCAAGAGTCATAGCGTTTCGATGCTGACACTAGGTCAGTACCTTCAGCCCAGTAAGGCGCATTTGCCAGTGCAGCGGTTTGTTACACCGGCTGAGTTCGATGAACTGGCGGACATTGCCCGCCAATTGGGTTTTACCCAGGTGGCCAGTGGTCCGATGGTGAGATCTTCCTATCATGCGGATCAACAGTCTCAGGGTCTCATTTGATTAATTTAAGACCTAATTTGATCAAAAAATAACCAGATTCTGGTGTTTTTGCTGAAAAATGTTAAAAAAACGTCAAATTAGGTGT
>DAOMGA010000329.1:0-2565 GCA_035430085.1 Pseudomonadales bacterium | reverse complement strand
CGTCCATCAATTCGGCAGCATTGGTAAGATTGCCGTTATGGCCAAGAGAAATACCATAAGGTGAATTGACGTAAAAAGGTTGCGCCAAAGCAACACTGGAACTGCCAGCGGTGGGATAGCGCACATGGCCGATGCCCATATTACCGATCAGATGTTGCATGTGCTCATCCTGAAACACATCACGCACCAGACCATTACCCTTCTGCTGAAATACCCTACCCTGATGGCACGTGGCAATACCAGCAGCATCCTGACCGCGGTGTTGCAGCATCGTCAACGCATCATAGAGGGATACACTGACATCACTGGTTCCCACCATTCCGACGATTCCACACATAAATACCTACCTGATTTTCAGAAAATTAATTAAACCATTCCAATAACTGCTTTTTATGGCGCCTGATGCAACTTTCGGTCAGTCTGGACTTTTTCAACCCATTCACTCTTCTTATCGAGCTGCTGTTTGCCCCAACCGGTTACTGTTGCTGCTGTTTCACGCGACCAGTTTTCCAATACGAGCACCCGCGGGATCAAACGTGATTGCTGCCACCAGGGATCCTGCTGGACGGGAATCATTTTTGGCAGAAACACCAGTATCAATAATGCAATCAGCACACCGCGACACACACCGAACATCACACCTAGCAGGCGATCCACAGCGGATAAACCTGTCATCCGCACCAGTTGCACCACTAAAAAATTCACTACACTACCGACGATTAGCGTCGCAACAAATAAAATGGCAAATGCCGCCAGATAGCGCAGCGATGGCAATTCAATCAACTCAACTAACAACGGCGCCAGACGTTCACTGAAAAAAAATGCAACAACGAAAGCGACAAACCATACCAATAGCGACAATGCTTCCCGCACAAATCCACGCGCCAGACTCATCAACGCAGACAGCACCACCACCGCCACAATAATCCAGTCAGCGGCATTGAATCCGGTTTGCGCTACCCACTCATTCATCAATCAGGCCTTGCGCACTTATTTAGGACTGAATGGTTTGACCATCGCCTGTATGCCCATTTCGCGATCCAGCTTCTGTTTCATCTTCACGGCTTGCGCCTTGTCCAGTTTGGGGCCGACAAATACGCGAATAGTGTCACCGGCCGCTTCATGGCTCGTGTGTGCAAATGCCGCATAACCATTCAGTTTTAATTTGGCGATCAGTGAATCGGCTTTCTTGCGATCCGACATTGCCGCCACCTGCACTACCCACGATTCCGGTATACCGGTCGCATCCAGTTTGCCGCCCGGTGCAGCGGGCAGCGGTGGCAAGTTGGCTGTCGCCGATGCGTTGGCAGCAGGAGCTGGTGGCGTTGGCTGTGGGGGAGACTGTGTTGCCGGAGCGGGAGCGACGCTGGCATCTGCAGGCGGCTCGCTGTTCATCTGGTACATATCTGCGACGGGAACCGGATCCCCGGCAGGACGATCAGCGGGCAATTGCACCGGCTGTGGTTCAGGCATGGTCACTGCTGGAAATTCGGGTGCGGGAGGGATGGACTCCTGCACCTGCACACCGGGCGGGCGTTCCGCGTCAAAAACCATCGGCAAGGTGATGACAGCTATTGCCGCCAGTACTGCCGCGCCTACCAACCGTTGTTTGACTGCCTGTTCCAAAAAGCCCCCGATACGACTGTTGTTACAAGGCTGATGATTCTATCTGTTTCAGCACGCAGTGACGAACAAACACGGTGCAATAATCAACATTCCGGCGTAATAAATGGCTTGACTGCGGCAATGACAGGTAGCAGCTCACTGAAATGATCCAGACAAGCCAGCGGCTCATAAGGCATGAGTTGACTTGGATGATGCGCACCGTAACTCACCGCCACCCGCGCCATGCCCGCTTGCTGCGCCATCGCCATATCAAAATGGGTATCCCCCACCATCAGCGCTTCAGCAGGTTTACACGCAAAGTGATCCAGCAATTCATGCAGCATCTGTGGATGTGGTTTGGATTGTGTTTCATCGGCACAGCGTGTCGCGTGAAAGAAATTTTGCATCTTGTGTTGTTCCAATACACGATCCAGCCCGCGCCGACTTTTGCCTGTCGCCACGGCGAGTTGATAACCGTCATCACGCAAAATCGTCAGCGTTTCTTCTACCGAAGGGAAAAATGGCGACGGCGTTTGATCGACAGTGATAAAAAAGTGTACGTACTGCTCACGCACTTTTTCCAACTGCTGCGCATTAGCTTGTGGATACAAAGTGGCAATCGCTTCTGGCAAACCGAGACCGATAATCTGGCAAATCGCTGCTGAATCCAGAATTTCCACACCCACTTGCTCTGCCGCCTGCTGCATGCAGCGCACAATCTTCGCAGTGGAATCAATCAGTGTGCCGTCCCAATCAAAAATCAGCAGCATGTCAGGATGTCCTGCCTGAATTTTTTTGGTTCAGCCAATCGAGAACACCCTGCCCGGCTGCCCGGCCGGTAGAAAAACAGGCAGTGAGCAAATAGCCACCGGTTGGCGCTTCCCAATCCAGCATTTCACCGGCACAAAATACGCCAGGCACAGCACGCAACATCAGGTTTTTATCCAGCGATGCAAATTG
>DAOMGA010000328.1:0-2567 GCA_035430085.1 Pseudomonadales bacterium | reverse complement strand
AAATACTGCGCTGCAAATTGCGGGGCCGCACGACGATACCGTATTGGCTTATGTGTTTGAAGGTTCGCTAATAACCGAAAATAAAAACATCGAACGGCAGAATATTGTGCGCTACAGCCCGGGTGACACAGTGGCATTACACGCCGGCAACAACGGTGTGCGTTTACTGTTATTGACCGGCACGCCACTCGGCGAACCGATTGCACAACACGGCCCTTTCGTGATGAACACGGAAGCGGAAATCCAACAGGCGATTGAAGATTATCGCACTGGCAAATTTTAAGTTTTTCACTATTCATTTCAGGAGAATCACCATGAATATAAAAATCATCTTCAAAACTGACGCCGCTATTGCTCCTCTGGTATTGCGCATCGGCACCGGTCTTGCGTTAATGCCACACGGCGCACAAAAACTTTTCGGCTGGTTCGGCGGCTACGGTTTGCAAGGGACAGGGCAGTGGATGGAATCCATCGGCTTGCATCCCGGCGTGTTAATGGCTGGCTTGGCGGGTTCCGCAGAGTTTTTTGGTGGTCTGGCGCTGGTGCTTGGTTTGTTAACACGTCCAGCCGCTGCCGTGACTGCGTTTACTATGCTCATCGCTATTTTCAGTGTACATATCGGCAACGGATTTTTTATGGCCAACAACGGTTTTGAATACGCTTTTGTTTTATTGGTCGTCACACTTTCCCTGATGATTTCAGGCGGTGGCAAATTCTCAATCGATTCAATCATTGCAAGGAATTAAACATGAGCACACAACATCTGTTCAAATCCCTAAAGACAGGCTCAATAACATTAAACAACCGCATTATTCTGGCGCCTTTAACGCGAGCGCGTGCTGGCGAAGAACATCTACCGAATGACTTGATGGCAGAATATTATGCGCAACGTGCATCGGCAGGATTAGTCATTGCTGAAGCGACAATGGTGACGGAGGGTAATTCTGCATTCTGGAAAGAGCCGGGTATTTATTCTGCAGCACAAGTGGCGGGCTGGAAAAAAACCACCGACGCAGTACACGCAGCCGGCGGGAAAATATTTTTGCAGCTGTGGCACGGCGGTCGCGCCTGTCATCCATTGCTGAACGGCGGTGCGCAACCGGTTGCACCGAGCGCCATCGCTATCACCAACGATACTGTGCACACACCGCAAGGCAAACAACCATACACCGTGCCGCGTGAATTGCGCGACGATGAATTGCCGGCAATTGTAGAAGGGTTTCGTCAAGCGGCTATCAATGCAAAAGCAGCGGGGTTTGATGGCGTGGAAGTACACGGCGCTAACGGCTATTTGCTCGATGAGTTCCTACGCGATGGCAGCAATCAACGCAGCGGCGCTTACGGTGGATCACTGGAAAATCGCGCACGACTTTTATTCGAGGTTCTCGCAGCAGTGAGCGATGTATTCGGTAGCGATCGAGTCGGCTTGCGCATTTCACCACTCAACAGTTTCAACAGCATGCGCGATAGTGATCCTATCGGTTTGGCAACATGGCTGGCGCAGCGTTTGAATGATTTTAATCTGGCTTATCTGCATGTGATGCGTGCCGATTTTTTAGGCGAGCAACACGGCGATGTGATGACACCGGTTCGCGAACATTATCGCGGCGTGTTGATTGGCAATATGGGATATAGCGCAGAAGAAGCGGAATCGGCGATTGCAGAGGGCAAACTGGATGCTGTAGCTTTCGGTGTAGTTTTTCTTGCCAACCCGGATTTACCGGAGCGTTTTCGCACTGGTGCAACGCTGAATGCTGCTGATCCGGCAACGTTTTACGATGGCGATGCGAAAGGCTATACCGATTATCCAACGCTTGCGCAGTAATTATTCTATTAATTTTGGGGCCAACAATGAAAGCTTTACAGTTTGATAAAACCGGTACGCTTGATGCGCTTGCGTTGCACGATGTAGCAATGCCAGTGTTGGGCGAAGGCGATGCTCTGGTAAAAATTCATGCCAGCGGCATCAACCCCAGTGATATTAAAAATGTGTTGGGGCGTTTTCCCTACACCACCGTGCCGCGTATTCCCGGTCGTGATTTTTCGGGTGTTGTTGTAGAAGGACCAGATGAGTGGAAAGGGAAAGCGGTGTGGGGCAGCGGTAAAGGCGTGGGCTTTACCCGCGACGGCGCACACGCAGAGTATCTCGCATTTCCCGTTGCCGGTTTGTCATTGAAACCGGATGCGCTTTCCTTTACTGAAGCAGCCAGTGTCGGTGTGCCATACATCACCGCGATGGAAGCACTGGATCGTAGCGGCGTGAAAAAAAATACGCAGCTGCTGGTAATCGGTGCAGCGGGTGCGGTGGGTAGTGCAGCACTGGCATTGGCAACACAACGCGGCGCTAACATTCTGGCAGCAGTGCGCAAACCAGCACAACAAGCGGCGCTGCAAGCACAAGGGATCAACAGCATTTTATTGACCGATGAAGCGTCACTCGCTGGCGATGTAGAAAAATATTTTGCTGGTGGTGCCGACGCCATTTTTGACACCACCGGTTTCTGGTTGGTCGGCGCCATCGCTGCGCTGCATTTGTACGGCACTGTTGCAGTGATTGCAGCACCGGT
>DAOMGA010000327.1:0-2575 GCA_035430085.1 Pseudomonadales bacterium | reverse complement strand
AAAGCGCTGGAAAAATTAACCGGGCACACTGCAGAGTCCACCGCCTTTGGAACTGAAGCACCATTCTTGCAGCAGCTGGGCATGCAGACCATTATTTATGGCCCTGGCGATATCGCACAGGCGCATCAACCGGATGAATTTCTGGCGCTGGATCGCATCCAGCCTACAATCGATGTGCTCAGCGCATTAATACAGAAGTATTGTTTTTAATATAAAAATTATTTTTAAAATGGAAACACAGTCAGACGCGTTTACACACCAGAAACACTTCAGCGATGTCATCCGTCGGCAGCAAACCCGGCAACAACTGCAGCGGCTTCTGGAAACGCACGGTGAAAGGCAACACACGGTTGTACCACCACATGGCACGGCGGCGGCGATGTTGTAAAAACCACATACCAACATCGACCAGCAACGATGATTTCGGCTTCATACCAAACACAGCGCTCTGTGATATTGTAAACCCGTGCCGTGCCAACAACGCTACCAGTTCATCCGGTTTATAACGGCGGCGATGACCAACAAAATCATCAAACGGCGTCCACCATGCCGGATGCAGCGGCGTAGACATCAACAACACAGCTCCTGCTGCTGCAACACGCGACAATTCTGCCAATGCACCTTCGTCATCATCCACGTGTTCAATAATATCCAGCGCGCATAACAGATCAAAACTCGCATCGGGGAAATCCAGTTGACTGATCGACGCTTCTGCCGTGAGTGCACCAAGCGCCTTTAACTTGTTCAATGCCGACGTGCTGATATCGACAAACTGCGTGCCTTGAATGGGCAAACGCGGCCGCAAACCCGGCGCTACTTCCAGCCGACGCGGATTGTCTTGCAACAAAGATGACACCAGCGGCCACGTGTTAAAACGCTCGGGCTCTACCAGCAAGGCATCGCCCCACAATGCGTTGTAAAACGTCTGGTTGATGTCCAGCAGCTCGGCATTGCTTCGATGAACATTGCTTTGATGAGTATTCGCGCGATCAGAAACCACAAGTGTTTCCTGTGAAAAATTATCTGACAAGGTAACACGACTGCTCGGTATCACAAGGAAATCGTTGTCTGTCCCTTAATCCGTTTGCCCACTAATCCGTTATTGCGGCTTGGCATGGGCTTCCATCGGCCCTGTGTTACGCATCGTGAGTGCCAGCGGCACGATGATTAATGTCATCCACATAATCAGATAAAAATCCTGTAGATACGCGAGTTGCACCGCTTGTTTTAACACCAGTCCATCCAGCAGCGCGAGCCCCTGCTGGGTTTGCGTATTTAATATCTGCGGCAACACACCCCAATCCAGCAAATGATTGAATGGTGAAATATGTTCACTCAGGATGGCATGGTTGCGCTGGATATTGTCTGCCAGTTGCGTCACCACCACAGAAATACCGATGCCGCTGCCAATGTTGCGTACAAGACTGTAAATAGCAGAACCTTCTGTGCGCAACACAGGATCCAATGTGAGAAATGCAATGGTAGACAGTGGCACAAAAATAAATCCCAACCCTGCACCTTGTAAAACACCCACCCAGATAATGGTGGATTCGCTAACATCAACAGTGAAATGTGTCATCAACCACAATGACAAACTGGTGCAGCAACCACCGAGTACGATGATGGAACGCGGATCCATACGACCCATCAATCGCGTAGCGAGAATCATACCGAACATCGTGCCTGCACCACGCGGTGCGAGAATCAGACCGGCATCAAAAACGGAATAGCCCATCAGGTTTTGCAAAAAAGGCGGCAACAGCGCGAGTGTTGCCAGCAATATCACGCCGACAAAAAATATCAGCACCAGACCTACACAAAAATTACGATCCTTGAAAAGACCCGGCTCGATAAAAGGTCGCCGGTGCGTGAACATGTGCACCACGAAAAGATAGAAAAATAATGCAGAGATAATTGCCTCGGCGATGATTTCTTTTGACTGGAACCAGTACAGTGATTTTCCGCGATCCAGCAGCAGTTGCAGCGCACCGATACTGATACCCAACATCAGGAAACCGAAAACATCGAAGCGGCGTTCACGATCTATCGGTGATTCATCCACCAATGCCAACACACCGAGCAACGACAAAATACCGAACGGCAAATTGATGTAGAACACCCAGCGCCAGCTGTAAAACTCTGTCAGCCAACCGCCAATGGTAGGGCCGAGTATCGGTGCGACCATAACGCCGATGCCCCATAGCGACATCGCTTTTGCATGTTTCTCACGCGGAAAAGTATCCAGCAACACCGATTGTGAAATCGGCACCAGACACGCGCCGAACACGCCCTGCAACATGCGCGCTAACACCGCTTCCGGCAATGTTTGCGCCATGCCACACAAGCCGGATGCAATGGTAAAACCTGCGACTGACCACACCAGCAAACGCTTGCGGCCAAAACGCCCGGCGATAAAACCCGTCATCGGCATCACAATCGCCGCCGTAATAATGTAAGACGTGAGCACCCAGGAAATCTGGTCTTGCGTGGCCGACAAAGTGCCCTGCATATGCGGCAAAGCCACGTTCGCAATGGTGGTGTCAAGAATCTGGATAATCGCCGCCAACATTACAGC
>DAOMGA010000326.1:0-2583 GCA_035430085.1 Pseudomonadales bacterium | reverse complement strand
GCTCGATGTCTTCCTGAATAAAAATAGCTTCGTCACCAGTTGCTTGTGGTAATTGCTGGCGCGCTTGCAACAGCTTTCCCTCCAGTACTGCCAAGCCATTTGTAAGGCGTTCGAGATCACTTTTCTGGCTGCGTAATGCCTGCATTTTTTCCAGAGCAGCATTGACTGTAGACGTGGTGGCAGGTTTATCGCTGTCCAGTTCTGCGATTTTCTTCCGGGTTTCTTCCAGTTTGAAGCGCATGTCTTCGCGGCGCGCTTGCAGTTGTGCGAGCTGATCAGATTTTTTCTTTTCAGCTTCGCGTACTTTACCGTCGGCGCGTTCAAATCGTTCCTGAGCGGAGGCTAGCGTTCGCTCCAGTTTGGCGCGGATATCTTCAGTGGATTGTGCGGCGGCTTTTTCCTGTGCGGCGTTCAATGCGGCGTTTACAGCAGTTTTCCCGGGCCTTGTTTGTTTGCGTGCGAATTTTTCCGCCGCTATTTTCTCCAGGCGTTGATTGCGCCGATTAAAGCGTTGGCGCGACCCATTGGCTTTGTCTGCTATTTCTTGCGGCGACGGGTGTTGGTGAGCAGCGGGAATCATATCGATGCAATCGACCGGGCAGGGTGCAACACATAAATCACAGCCGGTGCAGATATCTGCAATGACGGTGTGCATCAATTTAGCTGCGCCGAGAATCGCATCCACCGGGCAAGCCTGTATGCATTTGGTGCAACCGATGCATTCTGTTTCACGAATATAGGCTACAAGAAGCTGCTGCGGTTCTTCGCCGTGCGTAGTGTCCAGCGGAATTTCCGGTTGCCCTAACAGAGCTGCCAATTTTGCAATACCCGCTGCGCCACCCGGCGGGCATTTGTTAATGGCATCACCGTTGGCAATGGCTGTCGCATACGGTTTGCAACCGTCATAACCGCATTTTGTGCATTGCGTTTGCGGCAGCAGTGCGTCGATCTTTTCGATCAGTGCAATCTTGTCGATCAACGAAATATTAATGACAGGGATAAGTTCCATCGCCATTACGGTAAATCCATCAGATGGCTGAGACGACCAATCGCCACGTGCACAGCAGTTTCCACTCGTAAAATACGGCTGCCCAACCACAGCGGTTGGCAACCGGTATCCAGTATGCGTTGGCGCTCGTCATGCGTAAAACCGCCTTCAGGACCGATCACCAGTGCCAACGGTTTTTGTGATTGTCCAATGTCCGCGCCGTGAGAAAACGGGTCTGCTAACACGCCGATGTGGGTCGCCAGTAACGCTGGCAGCACGGTGTCGATCACATCGCGAAAGTGGCGGTGCTGGTGGATGACCGGTAAGCGTGTGTCGCGTGCCTGTGCCAATCCCTCGATCAATTTGTCATGGACATAGGTGGGCGCCAGTGAAGGCGTCTGCCAGTAGCTTTTTTCCACTTTGTCGCTGTGAAAGAGATGGATATGTTTTACGCCCAGGCTGGTCACATCGCGCAACAGGCGACCGAGCATTTTGGGTCTTGGCAGTGCCAATACGAGAGTTAATGGCAGGGGCGCTGGCGGCGGCTCGTCCAGCAGAACCGAGAGCTGCACCTCGCCGGTCGAGGTAATAGCCGTGATGACGGCAGTGCCTATCAGGCCATTGATGTGGCCGACGCGCAGGGTGTCGCCCACCTGACTCTTGAGAATCTGCACAATATGGCGCGCTCGCTCATCCTGCAGCTTGCACTGGGCGAGGGAAGCGAAGTCCATATCGGTGAGCGGGATAATGTTCACAGTGCGCTATCAAGTGGTTGAGGCTGTGATTATAGAGAACTGTTTTGCTGATAAACTGACTGTTCTGTTTTTTTATCGAGAAACCTGTCGTGGAAATTGCTTGCCTGGACCTTGAAGGTGTACTGGTTCCTGAAATCTGGATTGCCTTTGCCGACCACACTGGCATTGAGGCTTTGCGTGCTACAACGCGTGATATCCCTGATTATGACGTACTGATGCAGCAGCGTTTGCGCTTGCTGGATCAACACGGCTACGGCTTGCCGCAAATCCAGGAGGTTATTGCCCAGTTAAAACCGTTGCCGGGTGCGATCGAGTTTGTGAACTGGCTGCGCGAGCGTTTTCAGGTGGTGATTATTTCCGATACTTTCTACCAGTTTGCCCAACCGCTGATGCAACAGTTGGGTTACCCGATGTTGTTCTGTCACAACCTGGAAGTGGATGACAACGGTCATGTGGTGGATTATCACATCCGTCAGCGCGACCCGAAACGCCAGACGATTGTGGCACTGAAAACGCTGTACTACCGCACGATTGCCGCGGGTGATTCCTATAACGACACCGGCATGTTGGCAGAAGCGGATGCAGGCATTCTTTTTCATGCGCCGGATAATGTAATCCGAGAATTCCCGCAATACCCTGCAGTACACAGCTACGACGATCTCAAAAAGGAATTTATCAAAGCCAGCAATCGCAGTCTTGTGTTGTAAGAGCGGGCGATGTCTGTTGAGCCAAAATTGATAGACACTCCTAAATTAATTGATACTCAGGGGCGATCTTTCCGCAATTTGCGCGTCAGCCTGACAGCAGCCTGTAATTACGCCTGTACGTATTGTGTGCCCA
>DAOMGA010000325.1:0-2586 GCA_035430085.1 Pseudomonadales bacterium | reverse complement strand
ACGCATTTACAGTGAATTACAAGCGGCTGGTTTTGATGTGCTGTATATGGATGAAGACAAGGCGCGGCTGGGCGTGATGCTGGTGGATGTGGAGTTGATCGGTATTCCGCATCGCATAGTAGTGGGTGACCGCGGATTGCAGGAAGGACAGGTGGAATATCGTCATCGCCGCGCTACGGATAATGAAATGCTGCCACTGGCTGATTTGGTTGCTGAATTGCAAAAACGCAGTAAGTGAAAGTTCCAGCAAACAATGCTTCAGGAAATATCGACTGCGTGAACCAGCTGTGGTTTGGTTTCGCTGCGGTCAATGTTCAGGTTGATAAAATCAAACAGCGTTGTGTCGCCCAGTTGTGAGGGTGCAACATTGCAAATCGCTGTGAAAATGGATTCTACGCGCCCGGGATGTTTTTTATCCCAGCCTTGTAGCATCTCCTTGATGGCCTGACGCTGCATATTTTCTTGTGAACCACACAGGTTGCAGGGAATGATCGGGAATTCTTTCAGCGCAGCAAACTCGGCAATATCCTCTTCGCTGCAATACGCCAGCGGACGAATAATGACATTGCGTTTGTCATCAGCTAAAAGTTTTGGCGGCATTGCCTTGAGCTTGCCGCCATAAAACATGTTCAAAAACAGGGTTTCAATAATGTCATCGCGATGATGACCCAGCGCAATTTTAGTGGCGCCGATTTCTTCTGCAAAGCCGTATAGTGATCCACGGCGCAGGCGTGAACATAGGCCGCAATAGGTTTTTCCTTCCGGCACAATGTCAGTGACGATGCTGTAGGTATCTTTTTCGAGAATATGGAATGGAACATCGATGCTTGTTAGATAGGCAGGTAAGACATCTTCCGGAAAGCCCGGTTGTTTCTGATCCATATTGACAGCCACCAGCTCGAAATTGACCGGTGCCGTTTTTTTTTTTTTTTTCAGGATATCGAGCATGGTGTAGGAGTCTTTGCCGCCAGACAGGCACACCATGATCTTGTCGCCTTCCTCGATCATGCTGTAATCGGCAATAGCCTGCCCCACCAATCGACGCAGGCGTTTTTGCAATTTGTTGAATTCGACGCGATTCTGGCGCTGGTCTGACATGGCAAAGTTCTCGGTAAGGACGACTATTCTAAAGGCTATGCATATCTAAAGGCTATGCGCCGGTTTTCCATTACAATCCATGGACTGTCCATACGTTCGATTGTTGCCATGACTGCTATCCAGATTACACTCGCTCAAATTAACCCCGTAGTTGGTGATATTCCCGGTAATACCCGTCTCGTGTTGCAAGGTATTTTGCAAGCAAAAACGCTGGGTGCCCGCGTTGTTCTGTTTCCAGAGTTGGTGTTGACGGGGTATCCGCCAGAAGATCTGTTATTGCGCCCGAGCCTTGCGCAGCGTATTGCCGCGGCATTGCAGCAAGTGGCTCAGGCGGAGCCGGATATGTATGTCATAGTGGGTTATCCCGTTCATCGCGATGGTCAATTGTTCAATGCGGCGGGTGTTTTTTTTGGTGGGAAAAAACTGGCGGAATATCACAAGCAATGTTTGCCGAATTACCGTGTATTTGATGAGAAGCGTTATTTTTCTGCAGGTGATGCTGCGTGTGTATTTGATCTGGACGGTGCGCCGGTCGCGTTGACGATTTGTGAAGATATCTGGCAGGAAGAGCCGATAGTGCAAGCACGCGCTGCCGGTGCACGTCTTATGTTGAATTTGAATGCATCCCCTTTTCATGTAGGCAAGCAGCATGAGCGCGAACAGATGTTGGCGCAGCGAGCTCTGATGGGCAACATGCCAATACTTTATTGCAATATGGTGGGCGGGCAGGACGAACTGGTGTTCGATGGCGGTTCTTGTGCTGTTGCTACCGATGGAAAAATCATTGCACGCGCAGAAATTTTTTCTGATGATTTATTGTCAGTCACGGTTGAAAAAAACGGGGCTGGTTTTTCACTGATTGCAAACACTGTGCCTGCTTGCATTCCAGATCACGATGCCAGTGTTTATCAGGCGTTGGTGTGCAGTGTGCGTGATTATGTCAATAAAAACGGTTTTCGCAGTGTTGTGCTTGGTTTATCAGGTGGAATTGATTCTGCATTAACATTGGCGATTGCTGTGGATGCGCTAGGTGCTGATCGTGTTGAGGCGGTGATGATGCCGTATCGTTATACCGCTTCCATGAGTATGGAAGATGCAGAAGCAGAGGCGCGCGTGCTGGGCGTGAAATATTCTGTGATATCGATTGAACAAGCGGTAACGACTTTTTCCGGGATGTTAGCGAGTAGTTTTTCGCGCGGCGTTAGTGCAGCGACGCACGATACTACTGAACAAAACTTGCAGGCGCGCTGCCGTGGTGTGGTGTTGATGGCGTTGTCTAACAAGCACGGCAGTCTGGTGCTGACTACGGGTAACAAGAGTGAAGTCGCGGTGGGGTACTGCACTTTGTATGGCGATATGGCTGGCGGTTTTGATGTGTTGAAAGATGTGCTGAAAACACGTGTTTACGCATTGTCCCGTTATCGGAATTCGTTAGCGCCCGTGATTCCCCAGCGTGTCATAGACCGACCGCCATCAGCGGAGTTAGCG
>DAOMGA010000324.1:0-2593 GCA_035430085.1 Pseudomonadales bacterium | reverse complement strand
ATTAGCCATTTAAGATTTTATTTTTGCGCACCCGGCAACATCACAAATCCCATTTTGGTAATGCCTGCTTCACGCACCAACGCCATCACCTGCGCCACCCGTTCGTAACGCACATCTTTATCCGCTACTAAATGCAACTCCGGTTGCGGTTGTTTGACTGCCAATTCAGTCAGACATTGCGTCAAACCTTCATCAACAACACTTTCACCGTTCCAGGTAATGCCACCTGTAGCATTGATAGCGAGACTTACTGTTTCGGGTTTTTCCTGTGTAGAAGCACCTACTGCTTTGGGTAAATTGACGACGATAGATTGCGTCATCAACGGCGCGCACACCATAAAAATAATCAACAACACCAACATGACATCCACCAACGGTGTCACATTGATTTCTGACATCGGTTGCGATGTGCTTTGCTCAAATCCACCAAAAGCCATTATTTGTGCTCCTGTTTTTTCTGGACAACATGCGAACCCATGGTGAAATACATCAGCAAATCATGCGCGAATCCATCGAGATCCGCCATTACTAAACGTTGCACACGGTTGAATGCGTTGTATGCCAACACTGCAGGAATTGCAACGAACAAACCTATAGCCGTCATGATCAAGGCTTCGCCCACAGGACCTGCCACTTTATCCAGGCTTGCTTGACCCGTCGCACCGATCACTGCCAAAGCGTGATAAATTCCCCACACGGTTCCTAGCAAACCAACAAACGGTGAAACTGAACCAATCGATGCCAGAAAAACCTGACCGCGTTCAAGATCGGCAGTGGCGCGATTGAGCGCTTGCCGCAATGCGCGTGTCACCAATTCAGTTACTGGCAATTGTGCATCCAGATGTGCCTGCATACCCGGGCGATGACTATTGTAGTGTTGCACCGCATCATTGCCATGTTCGACCAACAAACGAAACGGCACCATCCGTGCAAGCTCCACTACGCCAGCTTCCAGATTTTGCGCTTGCCAGAAACGATCCAGCGCACCGCCATTCGCATGTTGCCACCATGCAAGTTGTACACTTTTGCTGAAAATAATGGCCCAGCTTGTGACAGACATCACCACCAGCAATATCAATACCGCATGTGATACCACATCACCTTGCTGCCAGAAACTGAACATATCCAGATTGAATTCCATTACTCAAAACCTCATTTATTTTTTCAAATTAAATTTGATAGGCACCACAACGGAACTGATATGCCCGATGGCTGTAAACCGGTATTTAGCCACAGCCTTAAGCGCAGCTTCGTCCAGCCGTTCAAAACCCGACGATTGCTTCAACTCCACCGACAGCACTTTTCCATCAGCTGATACCTGTACACGCACCAGCACCTGCCCTTCTTCTCCCAGACGGCGCGACAGCTGGGGGTAGCTCGGCGCTGGATTATTAAGGTAATCGGCATCGTATCGCGCAGCTACTGGAGCAGGAGCGGGTTTGGGTTCTGCAACAGGTGCAGGCGCCGGAAGCTGCTGCTCTTGCACAAGCTGAGGTCTGGGTTGCAGCTTTGTCTCCGGCGGTTTTTTCCTGACGATCTTGTGCTTCTCAGCCATTTCATCGTCACGCAACAGTGCTGGTTCGGGCAAAGGGGGCGGTGGAATTTCTGCAACCGGTTCTGGCACTGGCGGCTCAAGGGAGATCAGGCTCACCGTCACTTCCTGCACACCAGGTATTTCCAGAACTTGTGTCGGTCTGTGCCGCCACCACTCTATTGCCGCCACGTGCAACAATACAGAAACCATAACCGCAGCAAACACATAACCGCGACCGGTCACCTTGCGGTACTTGTCAGATGTCCTGTGTCGCACTGCCTTCAAAACCCTAATTAATGAAAACGATAATAGTTCTCATTTATAAAAAACGCAACTCAAAACCGCCGGAATCAGGCTATTTACCACCAGGCAGAAATACCAGCAATGCCCAACAAGCCGAGGGCTTTTGCCTGCGGCAAATGGTCATCCTCAAGTCCACCCAACGCATAAACGGGCACAGGGCTGTACTGCAACAATGCCTGCAATCCCTCCCAACCAAGAGACGCCCCCCCAGGGTGACTGGGCGTCGGCAAGACCGGCGACAGCGTGAGGTAATCCACGCCAATACGCACAGCATGCCGCACTTCTGCTTCATTGTGACAAGAGGCGCCAAACAATTTGTGTTCGCCCACAGGTCGTTCAGCACAGGCCAGAAGACGCTGTGAGGTGAGATGCAAGCCATCCGCCTGCTCAATAAAACCTGTTACCCCGGTGTTGAGCAACAGCTGCACCTTAAGCTGCTGACACACCTGCACTAGCTCACCAGCTAACTGCATGTATTCAACTGGTGCCAGTTGATGTGCTCGCAACAACACAGCGCGAATACCGTGTTGTTGCACGGCATTCACTGTGCGCTGCACACATTCCTCAGTATCGGAAAACTTTCCTGTGATCAGCAAGCGTTCAGACAACTGCAAAGCGGTGAGGATTGCGCGATTGGCAGGGGGAAATTGATAGTTATTCAGTTGCTGCTGTGGAACCCACAATACCTTCTGACCTTCGCAACCCTGTGCAGCACCAGAAAAATCTGTTACACGCCAGACATCCAGCAACACTTTT
>DAOMGA010000323.1:0-2625 GCA_035430085.1 Pseudomonadales bacterium | reverse complement strand
GCAGCAACACCCAGCCTGCTATTCTGGTCCAGCAGCGGCATGGAAACAGCAGGCACCACCGCCCTGCTGACTGGCATATTGTTACTCTGCCTGCGTAAAACCAATGTACGGCTGGCATATTCCGGATTATTGCTCGTGACGATACTCACGGTATTGATCCGACCGGAATCTTTTCTGGTACTGGGATGTTTTGCGGTGTTGGCTTTAATTTTTCTTCGGATATTCACCAAAGAATCTGCAGAATTTTCTTCCCGTTTTTTTACTCTGCTTTTTATCACAGCCACGACTTTTCTGCTCGTCAGCATCTGGCGTCACTATTATTTCGGCGCGTGGTTTCCCCAACCGGTTAGTGCCAAAAATCATGGCATTGCGCCAGATAATATCCTGAAAGGCTTGTCATATATTGCGTGGGCTGGCGGCTCCAGAGTGACAGCGCTGCTCACAGCCACAGGCTTATTGGCGTGGCTGGCGACCGTTTTTTTCCGGCAACATCCGCACCGGGTGTCCATATTGCTTGCCGGCGCACTGGCAATAGCGCAAATCGCTTTTATTGTGAGTGCCGGCGGCGACTGGATGGATGCCACACGTTTTCTGTTGCCCGTTTTGCCAGCGCTATTATTGTGTCTGGTACTGTTTTTATCTCCGTGGCGATGGTTGCAGCACACAATGACAGTTTTGCTTTTCACTGTCGCACTGTATGACAGCTGGCAATTTGCACAAACCGAATCCACCGGGCTTGCCCTACAGGAACGTAATGCAGTCATAAACCGCTATCTGCCGTCTCTGGCACAACAGGAAATTTTCAGCCGTACTGAGTTGCAATCCAAAGATGCACTGCGCGATATTCCACAACTGGAGCACTTGAAATCACTGATCAATATTATTCAGCGTGATCGCGACAGTCTGCATATTGCCTCCATTCAAATGGGGTTTATTCCTTACCATCTGGATAAACTGTTCTATCCTCGCCTGCATTTTCTCGATCTGCGGGCATTGAGCACCAATGATCTGACGCAATGCGCCGTCACCAGAAATTTTCCACGCACAGACAGCGGACTAAAAATCAGTTACGACGATTTTTTTTCCTTGCTGCCTGAATTGACTGCCCGCTGCAATATCCAGAAACCCGACATCATCTATGATCTGGGTTACGCGATGCGAAAGGATGTTCTCGCTCGTAACGGATATGCCATCACTTATCTGCAACAACGCAGTATTCAGGGCGATTTTTCCAGACGCGCCATCGGATCAGAACTGTTTGTTGCCGTGCGGCAAGAACTGGCAGAACAATATGGCTTACCTGATCTCTCAGGCCGCACTATTACCCACAGCAACAAGCCAGCGCCACCGAATATTGTGTTATTGCTGGCAGACGATATCAGCTACGACCATTTTGGTTTTATGGGCAATGCAGCGGCGCGCACGCCCACACTGGATCAGCTGGCAGCGCAAGGCACGGTCTACACCACCGGTTATGTACCCACCGCATTTTGTCGCCCTTCGCTGGCAACACTGCTGACAGGGCAATGGCCACACCAGAATCGTATCCACGCCAACAATGGTGTGGTTTCACTACCGCCAGGTTACCCGACACTCGCCACACGTTTGCAACAACAGGGCTATGCCACTTTTGCCGGTGGAAAATTCTGGGAAGACGAACCTGATCTGCGCGGCTTTGACAGTTTTGATACCAACAGAAATACTTTTGCACGCGAAAACCAGAATGCCTTGTGGCAATTTATTGACGTGAATGCAGGCAAGAAACCGCTGTTTATCTGGTGGGCACCCATGCTGCCGCACACACCGCACAATCCGCCTCAAAAATTTCTTGATAGCATTGATGCACAAGCCATCGCCATACCGGACACCCTGCCTGCAGAAAAACAGGAAGAATATCGCCAAAGAACCAGAACGTTGCTGGCGATGACATTATGGATGGATGATGAAATACGTAAACTGCATGAGCATCTGGCAGAAAAAAACCAGCTCGATAATACCTTGTTTGTTTTTATGTCAGACAACGGCTTCAGCCATCGCTCTCCATCAAAAAGCGCACCATCCGAATTGGGATTACGCACACCCATCGTATTCAACTGGCCGGGACATATTCCGCCGCGAAAAATTGATGCGCAAACCAGCACCATCCACCTCTACAACACCTTGCTGGACTATGCCGGCGTTGCTAGTCGCGTTATCGAATCTGACAAAACTGTCGATCCGGGTCGCAGCTTGCGCCCGGTGCTGGAAGAAAGGGCACCAGCGATTTCAGAAAAACTGTTTGGCGCTGACTATCAGGCTGTCACGATGAAAACCGATCCGGAACCTCGTCCGGAACGCGATATTTTTGCCTTGCATGTTCGGGATGGCGAATGGAAATATATTTTCTATTTGCGCGATTTACGTGAAGAAGACAATGCTGATCTCACCATCAAGAGCGGCGTGGCAGCTTTCCCTACGCACAATGCTGGCGACGAACAACTGTATTATTTGCCAGATGATGCTTATGAAGAAAAGAATCTGGCTGATCCTGCACAACAGCAACGGCTGGATGACTATCGCCGTGAAGTCCTGCATTGGTGGTACAGCACTGGCGGCAAACCGTTAGACGCAGCTGCTAACTGCGCC
>DAOMGA010000322.1:0-2639 GCA_035430085.1 Pseudomonadales bacterium | reverse complement strand
CCATGTCAGGGGCCCAGCCAATAGCGCGATAGGGATTATTGTCGCCAGTTCGCAGGCGTTTAATGCCCCTTTATCAGTCTGGCGATACAGCATGGCAAGCAGCAGCGCCGACGCCAGCACGCCAATCAACTTCCAGCGCCCGGTTCCCGCAACAAATGTCGTCAGCTGTACGTCATCCGTGGTCAGCCTTGCCAAAAAGGCTCCCAGTGACTGATTTTGGACATGCAAGGGACTATCACCGAGCGCCGGCAACACCATCGTGAAAAATTCCACGAGCTCCGTGCCATGCCGGGGAAGGGCTGACAACAGCAATCCCAACAACACGGACCCCGCAGCACCCGCTACTACAAGCCATTGCCGCTTCATAAGGCCATACAACAAGAGCCAGCCGGGACTGATTTTCAAAAGCGTTGCCACACCCATGGCAACACCGGCGGCTAGTCGCCACTGTCGGCTGACTGCCAGGACGCTGACTGCAAGGCATAACAACACCCACGCATCGACCTGACCCAGGCGCAGCGAAAATGAAAACGCGTTCCAACATAAGAGACAGGCGAAACCGACCAGCCATGCCCGCCAACGCATCGGCTCAGGCACCGCAAATCCCGTGAGAATAATCGACAGACACATCGCAAGCAGACTCAATGTGCGATAAACCTGCACGCTGACTTCAAATGCCAGCACCGTAAAAGGCATATGAAACATGGCAGTGGTAGGCAGGCCAATGAACGACGTAAAGCGCCCGGCGAACAACGTTTGCATGCCTTGGTCTATATGCAACACCGCCAATTGTTGCAGTGCTTGCCGGTCATACACCGAGAGCCCGTCTAACAAACCCAGTGCAGCTGTCCAGTTAATCGAATAATCCCATGCAAAGCCATGGAACGCTTTGATATAGAAATCAACGGCACGGTACAGGAAAAAAAATGCCAGCAAAATGCTGGCACATACTTTCACGGATTTTTTCTGCAACCATGCCGCACTGGGTTTCACGATCAAACGCCTTTAAATGTGCTGCACATTTTCAATTTCGTATTCAACATCACCGCTAGGCGCCTTGACCACCACCACATCACCCACTTCCTTGCCTATCAATGCACGTGCAATCGGTGATGTTAAGGAAATCATACCCTTGCTAACATCCGCTTCGTACTCACCTACAATCCTGTAAGTAACTTGCTGATCGGTTTCACAATTGGTAATGGTGACTGTCACGCCAAAAATGACTTTGTCTCCCGGTGGAATTGCTGTGATATCAATGATCTGTACATTCGACAAGCGCGCTTCAATATCCTGGATACGACCTTCCAGAAATCCCATCTGTTCACGCGCCGCATGGTATTCCGCATTTTCTTTCAAATCGCCATGTTCACGCGCTGTCGCAATCGCTTGCGACACAGCAGGCTTTTCTTTTTTAAGCTTGTCGAGCTCAATGCGAAGATTTTCAGCCCCTTGTACAGTCATCGGAAACTTGGTCATAGTATTTTCCTTTTCACTTGTCTTGCGAAGATTGCACTTGTTCGTGCAGGGTTTGCAATCGGCGCACGACGGTTTCACCACGCATGGCCAGCGCCATGGATGAAGCATCTCCACCTGCCAGCGTTGTGTTGTAATACACTTTGTGCTGCAGAGCAGAGCGGCGAATAGTGGCAGAATCTGCAACTGCCTGACGACCTTCTGTTGTGTTCACGATCAACTGGATTTTGCCGTTCTTGATCAGATCAACAATATGCGGCCGGCCTTCATTCACTTTATTAACCAATTCCACTTCAAGGTTTGCCGCCTGTAATACTGCAGCGGTACCGCGAGTAGCGATCAGCTTAAAGCCGTTTTCACTGAGGCGTTTAGCTACCGATACGATACCGGTTCTGTCCATTTCGCGCACACTGAGAAATGCATTGCCGCCATGGCGCGGCAATTTTTCGCCGGCGCCCAATTGCGCTTTACCATATGCTTCTGCGAAGGTTAAGCCGGTTCCCATGACTTCACCGGTAGATTTCATTTCCGGGCCAAGAATAGGATCGACTGCAGGAAACTTATTGAACGGGAATACCGCTTCTTTCACATTGAAATTGTGCGGCACAATTTCTTTGGTAAATTTTTGCGCCTCCAGCGATGTGCCCGCCATGCAACGTGCAGCAATTTTTGCCAGCGACACGCCAATACATTTCGATACAAACGGCACAGTGCGTGACGCACGCGGATTGACTTCAATGACATAGATTGTGTCGTCCTGGTAAGCGAGCTGCACGTTCATCAAACCGACAACGTTCAGTTCGCGCGCCATCTGCTTCACTGTGTCGCGCATTTTATCCTGCACATCGGCAGGCAAGGAGTATGGCGGCAATGAACAAGCAGAATCACCGGAGTGTACGCCAGCTTGTTCAATGTGCTGCATGATCGCGCCGATGACTACATCTTTACCGTCCGATACAGCATCAATATCCACTTCAATCGCAGAATTCAGAAAGTGATCAAGCAGTACAGGGGCATCATTCGATACCTGCACTGCATCACGCATATACGTTTTAAGTTCACTTTCCTTATAAACGATTTCCATCGCACGACCGCCAAGTACATACGATGGACGCACCACCAGCGGATAGCCGATTTCCTGCGCTTTCACTACCGCTTCTTCC
>DAOMGA010000321.1:0-2646 GCA_035430085.1 Pseudomonadales bacterium | reverse complement strand
CGATCAATTGTTGTAACAAAGCCGATGTATGCGGTGTGAATTCTGACAATTTCAACATGCAGCGATTCCCTGCCGCAAAAATGGCACCGAGTGGGCTCATGGGCACCCATACCGGAAAATTCCATGTCGCTATCGCGCCGATCACACCTTTGGGCTGGTAATGCACTGCGGCTTTTGCGCCGAGAATATTTAACGGTGGATCAACATGACGCTTCTCCGGTTTCATCCAGCGTCGCATATTTTTCTTCGCGTAATTCAATGAATTCAGTGAACCAAAAATATCGGCCATACGCGCCTGATGCAGTGAGCGATGCCCGAAGTCTGCTGACGTAGCTTCGCAAAGCGCCACCTGATTATCCACCAGCAAACCAATAGCGCGGTCTATCCGGCTGATGCGCGTCTCTGCAGACACCACCGCTTCGCGTTCGAAGGCGCGGCGCTGGCGATCCAGCAAAACGGGTAACTGATCAACTGGCGTGTGGTGCATAACTATCTCCAAAAAGCATCTGGAATGGCGTTGGACGAGCATGATGCACGGCGCGGCAATTGCCATCAACCCGGAGAAATATGTAACACAGAGGAATACCCAGCCAGACTATTGGCTAAATGCCTGTTTCAGGCATAGACTCTAATCGGGATACATGCCATTTACAGGATAGTAAGGTCATGACGCGCGACGCCAACTCACTCATCAAAGTATTGGTGGTAGAGGATGACCAATCTGGTCATGTCTCGCTCCTGCTCGCCTTGCGCAACCGTACCAGCGCCATCGTCATCACAGAATCCAACAGCGTAGCGGATGCATGCGGAAAACTGCAGGCACAGGAAGTGGATGTTGTGCTGACAGAATACCGTTTGATGGACGGCTGCGCGTCGGAAATCCTGTCACAGATTGACTCGATTGCCTGTAACAAACCCGCCGTGGTGGTCATTGGCGAACACGATGATGACGCATTGGCAGTCCAGTGCATTATGTCTGGCGCGCAAGCCTATCTCGCTAAAGAAACCATCAAGCCCAGCACGCTGGTCAGCACCATTGTGCAAGCCAGACAGCACGCCTTGCTGCAGGAATCACTGCGCGCCAAAGCGGAACGCCTGCAATCACTGGCAGAACACGATTCGCTGACCGGGCTCTACAACCGCCACATTTTTGATGAACACTTGCAACTTTGTCTCGCACAAGCGGAACGTTACGGCAAACCGTTTGCCCTGCTGATGATTGATCTCGACCAGTTCAAAATGGTGAACGACACCTGGGGGCATTGTGTGGGTGACGAGTTGCTGCGGCAAATCGCCGAAAGACTGTGCAGCGTGACGCGCGACAGCGACCGGGTTTGCCGCATTGGCGGTGACGAATTTGCCATTGTGTTGCCGGAAATCACACATGATCGACAGCCCGCCATACTCGCCGAGCGCCTGGCTGAAGCACTGAAGGCTCCTGTCTGTATCGACACCGCTGATATTCTGGTGACTGCCAGCATCGGCATCGCTATCTATCCCGAAAACGGCGCCACTGCCGACGAGCTGCTGCGCAATGCGGATCAAGCGATGTACCGCTGCAAACGGCAGGACAGCACGACCTGCCCAGACAATACCGCGCAAGAATCCAGACCTGAATAACAGCAACGCCTTCGCTGATTAAGTCTCTCGTCGATATTGCTGACAGTTTACTTATTGCGCCGCAGCACTCTCATTAATCGATGAGCCTTGGTAGGCTTCGTTCAACAACAAGATTTTTTCAGTGTTGATAACTGCATTAAGCGGATCAGCATCGATGTAATCCGGCACGCCATCACCGTCATCATCAAGATCAGCATTGTTGCCGATACCATCGTGGTCAGTGTCGAGCAATTCTGCCGCATTAAACGGGAAGGTATCAACAGAATCTACAACGCCGTCGTTGTCGTCATCACTGTCGCATGCATCGCCTTCTGAATCACCATCAGTATTTTGCTGATCAGAATTTGGAATCAAGCCGCAATTATCTAATGACACTGAAGGCACAGTTGTTTGACCGTAAGCGTTATCACCCCAGCAATGCACGCCGTTACTATCCAAAGCACATGTGTGATATGAGTTTGCGCTGATTTCTGTCGGGCTCACCAAAGCAGGCGCATCAATCTGACCATAATCGTTATTACCCCAACAATGCATACCCGCTACATCTATTGCACATGTATGGGTGTAACCGGCACTGACTGCTACGGGATTATCCAAAGTTGGTACGGTAGTTTGACCGTAGCTATTCCAGCCCCAGCAATGCAAGCCAGTCACATCGATTGCACAGGCATGATCACCCCCAGCATAAACAGCTGTTGGATTTACCAGTAATGGAACATCGGCCTGCCCTTCCCAATTTGCACCCCAACAATGCACACCCGTTACATCAATCGCACAAGCGTGATGATTGCCAACGCTGATAGCTGTCGGATTTAACAGCGCCGGAACATCCGTCTGGCCATCCTCGCTATAACCCCAACAATGCACGCCGTTATCATCAAGTGCGCACGTGTGATAGACACCTGTACCAATCGCTATCGGATTTGTTAGTACGGGAACGTCAGTCTGACCATAATCGTTATAACCCCAACCATGAACAACTGTAGCGTCTATTTCAAACATATGAGCGTATCCCTCGCTGACTGC
>DAOMGA010000320.1:0-2658 GCA_035430085.1 Pseudomonadales bacterium | reverse complement strand
TTGATTATTGAAGGACGGGTCATGCCATTTCTTAGCATTGTATTTACCTATTTGTTGGCGCGTTACACCGCGCTGGGTAAATGGTTACACCATGACGGTTGGTTAGTTGATGTGATCAACAGGCTGGCGGTGATATGGCCGCGTCGCGGTTTCACTTTTCTTGCGGTGCCGGTGACGGGTTCGCTGCTGGTGTTGGTGCTGTTGTGGCAGTTGCCTTTCTGGTCGGCATTTTTTCTTGGTGTATTACTGCTGTTATTCAGTGTGGGACGTGGTGATTGGCATAGTGGTCTGGTGGATTTTGCCACGCGTCTTCGGAATGGCGATGCCGAAACTGTGTGGCTGACGCTGGAACAAGCTGGTTATATATCCGATGGCAATGGTGAACCGGGTCAGGGTTTGTGGCTCGCCTGGTGCCGGCATGCCGGCTGTTGGTATCTAAACAGGCTGTTTGGCGTGTTCTTCTGGTTTTTTTTACTGGGTCCTGCTGGCTCGGTGTTTTACCGCTTGTGCAGTCTCTACAACCGTCATCCGCAAGTTCTTGCTGGTCAACTGCCTTCCTATAGCCAATTGCAATGGATGCTGGAATGGTTGCCGGTGCGCTACATGGCATTGTGTTGCTGTCTGGCTGGCAATTTCACGACAGGATTTCATGTCTGGCGTGAGTTAGCGCTGGATACGCGCCTGCCTTCTGCCGATGTGCTGGCTCGTTGCCTTGATGCGTGTCTTGTACAGGAAAATACTGGTGAGACACTGCCAGAGATTGATGAGAGTGTGCGTTTAACGGTGATGCGCAGCCCTGCACTGGATGAATTGCTGGTGCGTACAGAAATTATCGGCTTGGCAGGTTTGGCGCTGGTTATTCTGGTGTTTGGATGATGATGGAAGTTCGCCATCACCGTATTGGTGTTGATCTGGGTGGTACGAAGATCGAAGCCGCGGTCGTTGCTGCGGATAACCGTATTCTATGGCGTGAACGTGTTGCCACGCCGTCTGGTGATTACCACGGCACCTTGCACGCTATTCATGCATTGGTTGAGCGCGCTGTTGCTGAAAATCGTTTATCAGCTGATCTGCCTGTCGGCATTGGTGTACCCGGTTCACAATCCCCACGCACGGGTCTGATGCGCGGCTGTAATTCCGTTGCATTGAATGACAAACCACTGTTGCACGATTTGCAGGTTGCACTCGCACGTCCGGTAAAACTCGCCAATGACGCGGATTGTTTTGCTTTATCAGAAGCGTGTGCCGGGGTGGGTCGTGAAGCTGGCACGGTATTCGGCGCGATTCTTGGCACGGGTGTCGGCGGTGGCATTGTGATTCGCCAACAGCTGCTATCCGGTCCCAATCACAACGCAGGAGAGTGGGGGCACAACGCCATGCCGGGTGACAGTGTGCAAGGGCGCAAAGTGAGGCGCTGTTTTTGTGGTCGCGAAAATTGTATTGAAACCTGGCTCAGTGGCACGGGTTTGGGTAACAGTTTTCGTGAAGCCGGTTTGAATGTGCAGGCTACACAGGCCGGCATTGAATTGATGCGAAAAAATGATCCGCTCGCACAAGCGGTATGGCGCGATTATGTGCAATTACTGGCGCGGGCGCTGTCAGTGGTCATCAACATTATTGATCCCGATGTTGTGGTGCTCGGCGGCGGTGTTTCCAATGTTGATGAGTTATACCGTGATGTGCCCGCGTTGTGGGAGCAGTGGATTTTTTCTGATGTGGTGCGCACGCGTTTGCTGAAAGCCGAGTGCGGTGATTCCAGTGGTGTGATCGGCGCTGCATGGCTTTGGCCCTGACTAACTACATATATAAAAAACTACGGATATAAAAAACAAGATGAAAATTGAAGACATCAATCTCTGTGATCTGGAAAAATTTACCAACGGTTGCCCGGAAGCAGTGTTCAAAACACTGCGAAAAGAAGCGCCAGTGTGGCTGCACCCTGCAACAGAGCAAGCGCCAGACCATGAAGGTTTCTGGGTCGTGTGCAAACATGCTGATGCCAAGGCGGTATTAAAAAACCATCAGGTATTTTCGTCAGAAACCGGCTACGGTGCGCGCACGGGTGGTGGCACGACATTAGGCGATATGAGCACGGATATGGCGCCGGGTGTGGTGTTGGCGATGATGGATCCGCCGAAACACGATGATATTCGTGCACTTGTCGGTCAAGGTTTTTTTCCGCGTACACTCACGCTGCTAGAACAGGAAGTACGCGAACTGACCAATGCCATTCTTGATGGTGTAGAGAGTGAGCCGGAATATGATTTTCTTGAACGCGTAGCCGCACAGTTGCCGTTGCAAGTGATCTGCACTATGGCAAATATTCCGCGTGAAGATTGGCATCGTGTTATGGAATGGGCGGATGCCGCCATCACCTTTGCTGCGCACGATGCCAGTGTCGATACCGCGCCATTGATTGAAAAGCTCACAGAAATGGGCATGTATGCTTTCGGTTTGATCCAACAGATTCGCCAGCAAACGCCGGATGAATCGGTGATGTCAAAAGTTGTGCATGCAGAAATTCCCGGCACAGATGGCCAGTCGCGCAAACTGGACGATCTGGAAATTATCCGCTTTTTTAATTTGTTGATGACGGGCGGTACAGAAACCACGCGCAACGCCATCGCCTATGGCTATTACACGCTGCTGCAACATCCA
>DAOMGA010000319.1:0-2673 GCA_035430085.1 Pseudomonadales bacterium | reverse complement strand
ATGACGCGTGAACGCGTCAATGCCAAAGGCGAGGGTATGGCGTTTGCTGATATCAAGGAAGTGAGCCGCGCATATTATGGCAAACAGGTTGATCTTCAGGCGCGAGTTAAAGTGCGTATCCGGGAAATATTAAAAGATGAAGAAACCGGGATATCTAGCGAAACCGTTAAAATCTATGACACTACTACTGGTCGTGCATTGTTGTGGGATATTGTTCCTGAAGGTTTGCCGTTTGAAGTGGTTAACAAGCCAATGGTTAAAAAAGCCATTTCAAATGCAATTAATCAGTGTTATCGCCGAGTAGGTTTGAAGGCAACGGTTATTTTTGCTGATAGGCTCATGTATACCGGCTATGATTTTTCTACTAAGTCTGGCGTATCTATCGGTGTTAATGATTTCGTTATACCGAAAGAGAAATCTGAAATTATTAACAAGGCCGAAGGTGATGTTAAAGAAATTCAGCAACAGTTTTCATCTGGCCTTGTAACTCAAGGCGAAAAATACAATAAGGTAATTGATATCTGGTCTAGAGCTAATGATCAGGTAGCCAAGTGTATGATGGAAAACTTGTCTAAAGAAGCTGTCGTTGATCGCAATGGCGAACATACAAAACAGGATTCTTTTAACTCTGTATATGTAATGGCAGATTCGGGTGCACGGGGTTCTGCCGCTCAGATTCGTCAGTTGGCGGGTATGCGTGGTTTGATGGCGCGTCCTGATGGTTCGATTATAGAAACGCCAATCACGGCAAATTTCCGTGAAGGTCTGAGCGTATTGCAATACTTTATTTCCACTCATGGAGCGCGTAAGGGTCTAGCTGATACTGCATTAAAAACAGCAAACTCGGGTTATTTGACGCGTCGTTTAGTGGACGTTGCTCAAGATCTGGTAGTCACAGAAATTGATTGTGGTACAGATGAGGGTCTGACGATGACGCCGGTTATTGAAGGTGGCGATATCATCGAATCATTAGGTGATCGTATTCTTGGTCGAGTTGTGGCGATTGATGTATTGGTGCCCGGTACCAATGAAACTGCTATCGCTGCCGGCACCATGATTGACGAAAAACTGGTACTTGAAATCGAGCGCATGGGTATCGACGAAGTATTGGTGCGTTCACCGATTACTTGTAAAACCCGTTTCGGTATTTGTTCTACTTGTTATGGTCGTGACCTTGCTCGTGGGCACTTGGTTAATGTGGGTGAAGCTGCTGGTGTTATGGCAGCACAATCTATCGGTGAGCCGGGCACTCAGCTCACGATGCGTACCTTCCACATTGGTGGTGCTGCTTCGAGAGCTTCGGCGCAGGATAGCGTACAAGTGAAAAAAGGCGGCGTCGTTCGCTTGCACAATATCAAGGTTGTGGAACGCGCTACCGGTGAGTTGGTCGCTGTATCTCGTTCAGGACAATTGGCTGTAGCTGATGAAAATGGTCGTGAACGTGAACGCTATAAGTTGCCTTACGGCGCCGTTATTTCTGTTAACAATGGCGCAACTGTTGAAGCCGGGGCGATAGTAGCAAAATGGGAACCGCATACCCATCCGATTATTACAGAAGTTTCCGGTAAAGTGCGCTTCTCTGGAATGGAAGATAATCTCAGCATTCGTCGCCAAACTGATGAGCTGACTGGGTTGTCAAATATCCAGATTTTGGATCCGAACGAGCGGCCTGCTGCAGGTAAAGATTTGCGTCCTGCAGTGGCTTTGCTTGATGAAAAAGGCAAGGAAATTTATCTGCCGAATTCCACAATGCCCGCCCTCTATATGCTGCCGCCAAACGCCATTGTTGCGTTGACAGATGGCAGCATGGCTGGTATCGGGGATGTGGTAGCGCGAATCCCGCAGGAAGGTTCAAAAACGCGTGATATTACGGGTGGTCTCCCGCGGGTTGCCGATTTATTCGAAGCACGTAAACCGAAAGAACCTGCGATTCTTGCAGAAGTTTCCGGCATTGTGAGCTTTGGCAAAGAAACCAAAGGCAAACGCCGTTTAATTATTACACCAACTGATGGCAAGCCATTAGCTGACGGTAGTGCGAACTGGGAATTGCTCATCCACAAACATCGTCACATGTCAGTATTTGAAGGTGAGAATGTTGAGCGCGGTGAAGTGATTTCCGAAGGGCCACCGAACCCGCACGACATTTTACGTCTAAAAGGAATTGAAGAGCTGGCTCGCTATATCGTTAACGAAATTCAGGAAGTGTATCGCCTCCAGGGTGTAAAAATTAACGATAAGCACATAGAAGTTATTGTTCGTCAGATGCTTCGTAAGGTTGAAATCCTTGAAATGGGTGATTCATCTTACGTGAAAGGCGAGCAAGCTGAGTTCAGCAATATTCAAGAAATTAATGAACAGCTGGAAGCGGCTAATAAGACGGTTGCTCAGTACGAGCGAATGTTGCTGGGTATTACTAAAGCATCGTTGGCGACAGAAAGTTTTATTTCTGCAGCTTCATTCCAGGAAACGACACGAGTGCTGACCGAAGCCGCGGTAACAGGCAAACGTGATTCTTTACGTGGTCTCAAAGAAAACGTTGTGGTTGGACGACTGATCCCGGCTGGTACGGGATTGGCGTATCACAGTGAGCGTCGCCGTAAGCGTTTGCAGGAAGCGCATCGCGCGGAGTTTGGAGGCGCATCAGCGCAAGATGTTGAAGCTGCTTTGACTGAA
>DAOMGA010000318.1:0-2692 GCA_035430085.1 Pseudomonadales bacterium | reverse complement strand
CTGGATAAAGTGGATGTGCTGGGCTAGGCATGCAACGCGTATTGGCTGCGCTACCTGATCGTTGGTTGCAGCGTTATCAGCGCTGGCTGGATCGCCGTATTCCCGCCCGTTCTGATATCAAACTCCATCAGGGCAACCTGTTTATTTTTTTGTCGCGGCAGGGAATGTATTTTCTGCTGCTGGTGTCACTGGTCTGGATTGGCGCGACCAATTTCCAGAATAATCTTGCCTACGCACTCAGTTTTTTTCTATTGGGTGTATTGTTTGTTGCCATCCTGCAGACATTTTCCAACGCCAGCGGATTAAGGTTGCGTTTTATTGACGCAGCGCCGGTGTTGGCGGGCGATGAAGCAGTCATACGTTTTGAAATAGCTTCATTGGCAGCACACCAGCAGCTCGAACTGGCTTGGCCTGAGCACATGCCGGTGACTCTCTCTGTCGCAGCCAATGAGCCGCGTGTTCTGTTATTGCCACTTCACACGACTCGACGTGGATGGTTGCGCCCCGGGCGTTTGCGATTCCAGACGGTGTATCCATTAGGCATTGTGCGCTGCTGGAGTTGGCTGGATCTGGGTGTGCAGGTACTGGTGTATCCCGCGCCGGTGGAAGCAGATTATCGCTTGTGTAGCAGTGGTCAGGGTGACGAGGATGCGGGCAGCATTATCGCCGGCGGTGATGAATTTTTTGCTCTCAAACCTTATGTGGAAGGTGAAGCCCGCTCGCGCATTGCCTGGAAACAATATGCGGCGGGGCGTGGATTGTTCGTGCGTGAATACGCTGAATGGAAGGGCAGCGATCTGATGCTGGATTTTTCGGTGATGACAGATGCTGATCTGGAGTTACGGCTGTCAAAACTTTGTTATTGCGCCCGGCAATTGCATCAACATGGTCGTGCCTTTGGTCTCTTGTTGCCAGGAGCGCCACGTCTTGCGCCTGCAGCGGGTGATCAGCAATTACATGCCGTGTTATCGGCACTTGCGCTGTATCAGGCGTAGGGGAATGTGATGCTATTTTCCAGAATGTCTGCTATTCCACGCCAGCAATTGTCCCGCACGGCATTGCTGTATCTGTTAGCGGCGTTTGTTGTTTGTGTGTTGCTGCTGAGTGTTTTCTTGCCGAAGTGGCTGCTGTTGGTAGCCGGTTTTTGTGTCGGGTGGCGTTTGCTGGTGTTTACGGGGCGGCTGTCATTTCCTTCGGTATGGATTAAATCGGCACTGGTATTTCTCGCGGGCATTGCCCTGTTTTTTCAGTACGGTTTCAGTGTGTCGCTCGATGTGTTTGTCATGCTGTTGCTGCTGGGATTTTCATTAAAACTGCTGGAGTTGCACCATATCCGCGAAGCCAGACTGTTGCTGTATCTGGCATTTTTCGTTTTGATGAATGTGTTTCTGTTTGACCAGAATCCGGTCTATACATTGTTGGTTTTTTCGGCATGTGTGATTGTGTTGGCAGCTTTGGTTGCTGTGCATAGTGATGACGCTGTTATGTTGCTGGCGCCTTGGCAGCCAATAAAAAAAGGCGCAGTCATTTTTTCATTGGCATTGCCTGTAATGTTATTCATGTTTCTTGTGATGCCGCGGTTGCCGCCATTGTGGTCTATGCCTTTGCAGAAACAACAACAGGGCAAGACCGGTATGAGCGACAGCATGAGCCCGGGAGATGTTGCCCAGTTGGCGCGCTCTGCTGATCTGGCGTTTCGCGCTTCATTTACTGACGGTATTCCAGACAAAAATACTTTGTATTGGTCCGGGTTGATACTGGAGCATTTCGATGGTGTGCGCTGGACTGAGGATTGCCGGGATTGTCAGAAAAACTGGTTTCGCAGCAGTACGTGGTTTGAAAAAAATGCACGGGAAAAAACTGCATGGGATAAAACAGCCGGTGCAAAAAAATACCAGGTGATTATCGAGGCGAACGGCAATAAATGGTTATATGTCTTGCAGCCCTCCCGTATCAATAATGATCAGGTATGGATGAACGAAGATGGCATGTTCCGCAACGCCAAAAACATTGATCAACGCCAGATGTATTATGCGCTGTATGTGCCTGTCGTTGTTGATGCCGCACCTGGACTGAAAAACAGGAATCGCTATCTGGCTTTGGTAGGCAATCCTCAAGCCATTGCGCTGGCGCAACAATGGCGACGTGACAGCCGTGATGATCAGGCAGTAATACAAAAGGCACTGGCTTTTTATCATGATGATTTCACCTATACCTTGCAGCCGCCTGTGCTGGGAGAGCAGCGAGTGGATGATTTTCTTTTCAACAGTCGCCGTGGTTTTTGCGAGCATTTTGCCGGCAGCTTTGTATTTCTGATGCGTGCTGCCGGTATTCCGGCTCGTGTGGTGCTGGGGTATATGGGCGGTGAGATCAATACCAGCGCAACGAATGCCGGTGAAGGCTATGTCACTGTGCGTCAGTACGATGCGCATGCCTGGGCTGAAGTCTGGTTGCCGGGGCAAGGTTGGCAGCGAGTGGATCCTACAGCGGCAGTAGCGCCTGAACGTATTGAACTCGGTTTTGCCGACGCGTATGGCGCTAATGATGCCTTTGCTATTGATGCCGGGTTGGCTGCGTTGCATCGATTTGCGTTCCTGAATGCACTGCGTTTGCAATTCGATCAACTGGATTATTTATGGGCGCGCTGGGTGTTGGGTTACGAGGGTGAGCAGCAGCAGGATATTTTGCGGCG
>DAOMGA010000317.1:2099-2710 GCA_035430085.1 Pseudomonadales bacterium | reverse complement strand
CACGCCTTCGCCATTCGTGATGCCTTCCCGGTTTCACCCGGCCACACCCTCATCATCCCCCAACGCCATGTCGGTTCGTTTTTTGACACCACGCCTGAGGAAAAACTCGCGTTACTGGAATTACTGGATGTCGTAGGGGCGGGATTTATCGCGCCCGAAATCGTCGCAAAACCCGATGCCTACAACATCGGCATCAACGACGGCCCCGCCGCCGGGCAAACCGTCCCACACCTGCATATCCATCTCATCCCGCGTTACAAAAATGATGTTCCCGATCCGCGTGGCGGCGTGCGCTGGGTGGTGCCGGAGAAAGCGAGGTATTGGCAATGACAACATCGATAGGCAATACGCGTTATCTGGCAGATATTCGCCTTTCACCGGATGAAAAAATTGTCTGGCAAGGCGGAGCCGAGCGCGCCGGCATGCTGATGGAAATCCTGCAGACGTTCACAGCTCTATTGCTGTTAGCGGTGTTTCTGGGCGGCGTGATGAACATCGATAAACTGCTGTACAAAAGCAATCCCGCCTACGTGGAACCCAGGCAAACGCAGCAAGCCGCTGAGCAAAACAAACCCGCAAAAATCCCGGCGGTGATCCTCAATACACCTGTG
>DAOMGA010000317.1:0-2089 GCA_035430085.1 Pseudomonadales bacterium | reverse complement strand
CGTTGCACTTGGTACAACCGGCGCATTGCTGTTTTTCGGCGGCGGTTTGCTGGCAGCGCACTTCAAGATCCGCAATTACTGGTTCGTGGTTACCACCGAACGCGTCTGCATACAGAGTGGCATTTTCAATATCCAGGTAGCCACCATTGATCTCGATAAAGTGGTGTCTATCGTCGTCACCCACTCAATGTGGGACAGGCTGTTCAACACCCATTCCATTGAAGTGATACACCCCGGCGGCAAACAGTTGCAGCCAAATGGCGTAGCGATTTTTAATCCGTATCGCATCCAGTATGTGTCTAACAGTCAGCAGCTACCGACCGAATTACTCAGCCGTTGGCTCCCGCGGGATAACCGGGGATGAGTAGCGTGGTGTTGGCACGAATGGTAGGGGCGCGATTTATCGCGCCCATGTTTCCTGCGCCCTCGATTGCATTGGCACACCGCGCCGGCATATCTGCGGCACATACCGTAGGGGCGACCTGCGGTCGCCCATCATGGAATTGGCACATGGTTGTAGGGGCGCGATTTATCGCGCCCAGCGCGGCGTACAAATGAGCAATGCATTTGATAACGATGCCATCAGCTTCGCGGAGCGCGTACTTACGCTGCTGGATCAAGGCTCGTTCACCAGTACCTATAAATACGCTGTTTTACTCGCAATGATGGATGTTGTGCTGGAACGCGCCAGTAAAACAGGTGTACCGCCAGATGTAATAACAACGCGCCAGTTAGCTGAAAAAGTTATCGAGATTTACTGGCCGCATACCAATACATTTCTGATAAAGAATCCTGAGCCAGAAGTATTAAAACAAAACACCAGCGGCCAAGCTGAAATAGTGAGCCTTATCACCCGATTTCGGCAGCACCAGTCTCTCGGTGGCAATGCGCCATTGTTTACTGCCAAATATGCTGATGCAGTGGGCTATAAAAAATTAGTCGATAAAGTAGAGTGGAAACTGATAGAAATGCCGTTGCCAAAATTGCAGCGAATCGGTAGCAAAATGCGTGAATTTATCTATCAGATTCACTGGGATGAAAAAATCAACCAAGGATCGGTCAGCAACTACCAAAAAAATCAGCCTAGTGAATTTGATAACAGGATTATGCTGCGTGAGTATGTGGGTGAATATCTGGTTCGCCTGAATAGCTTGCTAAGGCCGTTAATCCAGCGTGAATGGGCTAGGTTTGTTGCGCAAGTGAATTCCCTTGAAGAAGCCAAACTCCAACGATTTTTGTTTGATGCTACGCGTGCTGGAGCGGCAGAGCTTTGTAATCCATTGCTTGAGCTGCAAGGAAATTATTGCTTTTACTGCCATGAGAAAATTGGCAGCGCTCAGCATACCAAGCCGGAAGTTGATCACTTCATTCCTTGGGCGAGATATCCAAACGACAGTCTGGCTAACTATGTAGTAGCGCATAACAAGTGCAATCGTGATAAACGTGATCATCTAGCGGCGAATGACCATGTGTTGAACTGGGCAAACCGAGTTCAGGGTGAGCAGTCAAAGATTAATGATCTGGCTTTGATTGCCGATGAGCGACATTGGGAATTAGGTGTTGAAGGTAGCGTAGGCGTGGTGTCTGCCATTTATAAGCATCTGCAGCCGGAAGTAGAGTTGTGGAAGTTAGGGAATGAGTTTGAGTTTGCAGACAAATCGCTGCTATCGCGGTTGTTTGTGTGATGAAGAGAGGTGCCGTGGATCAGTTTTGGTGTAGCAGAAGACAGATTATTTGGCGTAATGATTTTATTGACTGGAAATAAGTTTGCTGATTTTTGTTGCTGGATCGAGTCCAAGCACTTCAATAACATCAATTACTTCTATGAAATCCAGATTGCGCTCACCATTTTCGTATTTTGAAACAAAGGATTGTGGTTTGCCCAGCGCGTTAGCTACTTGATCTTGAGTCATTCCTGCTTCTTTTCTTATTTGAATAAGAAAAGAAATCAGATTTTCTCTAGTTAGATTTTTTGGCACGGTTGCTTCGACTCAAGATGATCGTGCCCAGGATATATCCTGATTTAGAATAACCCAAAATGGGATATTGTCTCGCTACATGTACAGTCACGGCACTTAATTTTGTCGGG
>DAOMGA010000316.1:0-2727 GCA_035430085.1 Pseudomonadales bacterium | reverse complement strand
CAGTCGAACGCCCAATGCCGGGAAATGTCATTAGCGTTTCAACATTATCAGGAAAAACAGATTGGTATTCGGTGCTGATAATTTTTGCCGTGCGGTGTAAATTTCTTGCGCGGGTGTAGTAGCCAAGCCCTGTCCACAGCGCGAGTATGTCATCAACCTGCGCGTCAGCGAGTGATGTTATATCAGGAAATCGGGAAATAAATTTTTCAAAATATGGGATGACGGTATTGACTTGTGTCTGTTGCAGCATGACTTCCGACAGCCATACCCCGTATGGTGTTATGTCTTGCTGCCAGGGGAGATGTTTACGACCAGAATGATCGAACCATTTCAGCACTGCTGTAGAAAAGGAAAATGCACGTGGCATTATGATGTTTTCTATTTATACAAGCAGTGCATAGTATGGATTATAAATTTCCGTTTTAATTTTTTTCTGCTGGGGCTGTAGTTTCAACGCCAAGTGCTGCAGCTAGTTCTGCGGCTGGCATATAGCCGGGTAACATTTCGCCGTTGGGTTTGAAAATGGCTGGCGTGCCATTTACACCGAGTTCGTTGCCCAGCTTGTATTGCGCAGCAACAGGGTTTTTATCACAGGTCTTTATAGCAACCGCAGCTCCATTTTTCATCTGTGTCATCGTTTCACGGGGATTAGAAGAGCACCAGACGGTGGCTAGTTTGTCAGCAGAAGGCGATGGAGCTCCAGCTCTAGGGAAAGCCAGATACCTGACTTCAATCCCCATCTCGTTAAGCTGAGGTACTTCTTTGTGCAGTTTTCGGCAGAACCCGCAGTCTATATCAGTAAATACGTACACATGCGCTTTCGCTTTTCCACTGGGCGAATAGATAACCATGTCATCCTTTTTCACGGAGGCCAGTTTTTCGGCGCGTAATGGTTGCATGCGTTCATCTGCAACATTGACGAAGCGATTGGGTTCAATCCGATATACGGTTCCACTGATTAAGTACTTGCCATCGGCGGGCATGTAAGCGGTGTCTTTTCCGCCTAGCTCGACTTCAAATAGACCGGCAATAGCTGATGGGCGGATTTCGCCTACCGTAATATCCGGTCTGGCTTTGTGCACAGCATTGCGAAGCGCTTCAGCTTGCTTGGGGTCTACAGGTACGCCTGCATTGGCATGTGAAATTAACGCTATCGCTAACGATACAGAGGCAAGTAGGGGGATAAGCATTTTTTTCATATTGCACCTTTGATCGGATAACTCGAATGATTGGCTGGTAATACTTTGGCTGGTAAATGGCAACTTGGTTCCCCGTATTCAGCCGCGAGGATGATGTTGTATATGTAAGGATTTCATTCTTGCCTGAGCCACGTGAGTATAAATCTGAGTGGTGGACAAGTCACTGTGTCCGAGCAGAAGTTGTACTACCCGTAAATCTGCTCCGTGGTTGAGGAGGTGAGTGGCAAATGCGTGGCGCAATGTATGGGGCGATAGTGGTGTACGAATGTCGGCTTTTTTAGCGTATAGCTTGATTCGGTGCCAGAAGGTCTGGCGAGTCATTGCCTGTGCCCGGTTGCTCGGGAAAAGTACTTCGGCAGGCCGGTTATCAAGGAGCAGGGGGCGTGCAGTCGCTGAATAGCGTTCGATCCACAGCATAGCTTCCTGCCCCATAGGAATCAGGCGTTCTTTACTGCCCTTTCCCATGACTCTCACTACGCCTTGGCGCATATTCAAGGCGCCAACGGTGAGCTCTGTTAGCTCGGATACTCGCAGTCCGCATGCGTACAGTAGTTCCAGCATTGCTTTGTCCCTTAACCCGACAGGATCTGTCAGGTCAGGTGCCAAGAGCAGGCGTTCGACTTCGGTTTCGGAGAGAAATTTGGGTAGTGATCTTCCCAATTTAGGGCTTTGGATGTCTAGTGTCGGGTCTTGGGTTATAAACTTCTCTCTGAGAAGGTAATGATAGAAACCGCGTATACACGAGAGAAATCGGGCTGTAGAGCGAGCATTCGAGCGTGTAGTTAATAGGTAGGCAAGGTAGGCTTGTATATCAGTTCGCGAGACTTGTTCGAATTGAATGTTTGATGCGGACAGCCATCGTGAAAACATTTCGATATCGCTGGCGTAGGATGCTAGCGTATTTTTACTGAGCCCGCGTTCCAGCCACACGGTATCCAGATAATTTTTGATCAATGAAACAGGACGTGGTTTGTCAGCCATGATCTTTTGCCAGAAATAAAAAAGGCGACCTCGGGTCGCCCTTTTTATTGATCAGTTCAATTTTTCCTTGATGCGGGCAGCTTTGCCGCTCAAATCGCGCAAGTAGTAAAGTTTTGCCTGTCGGACATCGCCGCGGCGTTTTACTTCCAGGCCAGCAATCATTGGGCTGTGGCTTTGAAAAGTACGTTCAACGCCAACGCCATGAGACATTTTGCGAACAGTAAAAGCAGAATGTAGACCGCGATTGCGTTTGGCAATGACAACACCTTCAAAAGCTTGAAGGCGTTCACGATTGCCTTCTTTAACTTTCACACTCACAACAACAGTGTCTCCTTGGGCAAACTTGGGCAGTTCGCGGGTTATCTGCTCGGCTTCAATGGCCGCTATAATTGTGCTGTTGCTCATGTGCTGCTACTCCTGAAAATAAAATCGCTAATACGATTGGTAAAAATGCTCATGTGAAACCGTGTGTTTACCACTCAGTCCGGGTTGTCAATTTCTTTCAACAATTCAACTTCTTCACTGCTTAACTGTCTTTTTGCTAGTA
>DAOMGA010000315.1:0-2730 GCA_035430085.1 Pseudomonadales bacterium | reverse complement strand
CGAGATCGGTGACGGGATAACCGCCAAGATCGCGAAAGTTGATCAGGCCCGGCAAATTGTAGTGACGCTGCATCTTTTGTTTTCCCTTTTTATTTTTCCTGTTTTATTGATTAAACAGTTGTCGAATGTGTTTGCCGGTATCCAGATCACGCCATGCGGTTGCCACGCGCTGCATGTTGGTGGTGAGAATTTCCCAGCCGTAATTCACGTGTGAAACACCGAGCCAACCGACATACAACTGCCAGATCACCGCGCGTGCATGTTCCTGCCACAGCATGTCCAGTGACGGCACATCGCTCACACCGTGACGCTGCAAACTATCACGGTATTGTTGCAACAATGCGCGTTCGTGCTGGCGGCGCTCTGCCACCGGCAGGCCGGTGTTGATGATGTAACTCACGTCGTGCATGCCGTAACCGCGCACGCACAATTGCCAGTCGATCAATCCGGCACGACCACCCGGCAGGCCATAGGTATTGCCGAGATGCGTATCGCCGTGGACAAACGTTTGCGGCAGTGTGGCCTGGTGTTGCTGCAACGCTTTCGTCCCTTCGATTAATTGCGGCAACGTCATACCTACACTGGCAATCATGTCGCGCTTGAACGCGACCTGTTTCAGTTCTTCACCGCAAACAATGGGCATCGACATCGCTAACAACTCGCTGACAGGCCCTTGCAGATGCGATTCCACCCACGCAAGATCCGTAGCAAAACGTGGCGATTGCCAGAAGCGCGCATGCAGTGTGGCGAGTTGCTCGATGACAGCAGACACATGCGCCACAGGGTCAGGATTGTTTGTCACATTCGGAAAAGTTGCACCTTGCAAACTGAGGTCTTCCAGCAACAAACCGTAAGCGCCGCTGTCGGTATCGTAACCACCGCCCAGCGCTTGCGGCGTGGTGATGCCGCATTCGTGCGATAACTGCAGGTAGAAGCGCGTCTCGTTGATGTAGATGGATTTGATTATCGGCCCGATGTCGCGCTGCAGTTTCAACATGGTCTGTTGTGGCAGGCTGGCGGGATTGGCTGCATAGTGCAGCATCAGCAGGGCGCGGTCGGCGGTCGACACCATGCCCTCACCGAAGCTACTTGCTTTGATCACTTCGAAGGACTGCACCACAGTGCCGGGATGCACCACAGCGATCAATTCAGTCAGTTGTGCCACAGTGAGATCGGCCGGTGAAGCAGGAAAACAGAAAGACAGTGTGTTCATGGTGCTCTCCATTGAAATCCAGCCCAATTAAAACACCTGTTTTATTTTTAAGCCACTCGTTTTAATCATGTCGTTTTAACTACGCATTTGTCGTAACCTGCCACCTGTACCAGAGGAGGCGTTAATGAAGCCAGAAGCCACAGACCTGACAGCCAAGGGACGCATCCTGCGGGCAGCAGAAGTGCTGTTTGCCGAACGTGGGCTGGACGCAGTGTCCCTGCGGGAAGTGGCTATCCAGGCCGGACAGAAGAACACCAACGCCGTGCAATACCATTTCGGCAGCAAGGAAGGTCTGGTGCGTGCGATCTGGGAGCGGCATGCCACGGGTATCGAAGCCCACCGTGCTGCGCTGCTGGCGCAAGCGGATGGTGACCTGGCATTGGCAGAGGCAGTGGACATGCTGGTGACACCGGTACTGGCTAAACTGGATGACCCGGACAGTGGTCGGGAGTATCTGTTGATCATGTCGCAGCTGGTCAGCAACCCGCAGCAGAACATCCTGTCGATGTACAAAACCCTGCCCGAACCGTCCAGCATGGTGCTGATCAAGCGGCTCGACCACTACGCCTCTCACCTGGGTAACGCCGACAAGAAACTGCGCATCCTGTTTGTGCTCGGCATCCTGTTCCATGGCATTGCCGATTACATCCGCCTGCAGCAGGCCCATGCAGCACTAGTGGATGATGTACCGGTGGAAAATCTGAAAACCAGCCTGATCCGTACGATCAGTGCTGCAATTACGTCCGGCTGATTTTCGCCTCGACACTAGAACCAATACATCGTAATAATTTCCGTCATCTACATTTATCCTTCAGCACCTGATTTAAGGATATAGCTGCGCGTGATCGGCGGCGTGTAATAACTGTCGCCAAAAATAATTTTCAGGCGCGTGCGCCAATCCTTGTTGTTGCGAAATTCGTAAATCAACTGCATCAGGCCGCCCAAACCTAACCGTAACGGGTTGTAATACAGCGGCGGCTGACCGGTGAGACCCACTATCGGTTTTTTTTCGCGCAAGGGCGTGTAAGTACCGAACAGAATATCCCACATAAAAAACAATCCGCCGCCCATGTTGACCATATTAACCTTGTAGTTTTTCTTTACACGGGAGTTCTTGTCATGCGTCACGGCATCGCTGCGCTCAGCAGAGTGATGCAGGTAGTGGTAAACACCGCCGCCGAATGCAAATCCCGGCCAGCTCAGCCAGCGTTTCTTGACTGCCCATTCATAGAACACATCCGAGTGGCCAATGATTTCTGATGACATGAAAATCGTATTGATAATGAAGACTTCCCTGTAAAGCGGCTCAGCAGCAAATAATTTGGTGATCGCAGCAAAAATAAATACATACGGCACTACAAACACGATAAACAGCGGAAATGCAAAAAAAACGGCTGTGGTGGAAAACTGTGACAAATTGGGCGACAAATGATGCTGCCGATGAAACAACATCCACAGTGCGCGCGACTGATGTCCCAAACGATGCAACCAGTAATGCACAAAACCGGCAACGTGGA
>DAOMGA010000314.1:0-2732 GCA_035430085.1 Pseudomonadales bacterium | reverse complement strand
GAGGAAAGTGTCACCGTTGGTAGACAACACCTCAAACTGGTGCTCACCATCCACTTCAGCAATTTCGATAATGGAAATATCAAAGGTACCGCCGCCGAGATCGTATACAGCGATCTTGCGATCGCCTTCCTGTTTATCCATACCGAAAGCAATCGCCGCAGCGGTTGGCTCATTGATGATACGTTTCACTTCCAGACCTGCAATACGACCAGCATCTTTAGTCGCCTGACGCTGTGAATCGTTAAAGTAGGCAGGCACAGTGATAACTGCTTCGGTTACTGCTTCACCGAGATAATCTTCGGCAGTTTTTTTCATTTTCTTCAACACTTCGGCAGAAATTTGTGGCGGCGCTTTTTTGTCGCCTTTCACGTCTACCCACGCGTCGCCGTTATCAGCCGCTACAATCTTGTACGGCACCATGCTGATATCTTTTTGCACAACATCATCTTTGAAACGGCGGCCGATCAAACGCTTCACCGCAAACAGGGTGTTAGCAGGATTGGTGACAGCCTGACGCTTGGCGCTCTGACCCACCAGCACTTCGCTGTCGTCTGTGAAAGCGACAATCGACGGCGTAGTGCGATCACCTTCCGCATTCTCGATAACTTTAACTTTGTCGCCTTCAAGGATCGCCACACAGGAATTGGTGGTGCCCAGGTCGATACCGATAATCTTGCCCATGATATGTCTCCGCAGTCGCCGCAGCGCGGCTTTCAGTTAACTTGATAAGTAATATTGGTCTGATCCAGAATTTTTCAAGAGCTGGCTTTTGCAACAGCCACCATGGCTGGTCGCAACAGCCGCCCGTTGAGGCTGTAACCTTTCTGCATGACATCCACCACCGAATTAGGGGCAGCATGTGGCGCATCCAGCATGGCAATTGCCTGATGGTGCTCGGGGTTGAAATGCTCGCCCTGCGGGTTGATCAGGCTGACGCCGTGTTTTTCCAGCGCCCCCAACAATGACTTGAGGGTCAGCTCAACGCCTTCGCGATTCACTGTTTCTTCAGCCGGAATGGCGGCCAATGCGCGCTCGAGGTTATCAACCACTGGCAACAGTTCACCGGCAAAACGCTCAAGGGCAAATTTATGCGCCTTTTCTACATCCTGCTCCGCCCGACGTCTCACGTTCTGCATCTCGGCACTGACGCGCAACACCTGTTCACGGGCAGTGACAACTTCAAGCTGTAGCGCCTCAAGCTGCACCTGCTCGGGGCTCAGCGACTCCTGTGGCTCACCCGCCGGTTCAGGGACTGTATTTTCAGCATCAGGATTGGCAATAGGGTCGGACACAAGACCTCCTTTTAATACATATTTGAAGACGACCAGCAAACTCGGTCACGGATCTGCTATATGGGGGTGGAACAGCGGGGTTCAAGGCACAGGCTTCAGCCACCGTCTGCTCTTGTGCTAGAGTCCGACCACAAGACCGCGAAACCTGTTTATGCCGCCCGATCACCTGCCCGATTTCATGCCTGGCCCCGGCGCCATGCTCTTCAATTCGTTTGAATACCTGCTGGTATTTTTGCCACTGGTCGCCTTTGTCTATTTTTTGCTCAACCGGCGCGTCAGTGCCGCCGCAGGGAAAGTATGGCTGGTGGCAGCCTCCCTGTTTTTCTACGGCTGGTGGAGTTTGTCTTACCTTTGGCTGATTGGCGGCTCCATGTTGTTCAACTACATCATGGCAAGCTGGCTGGGACAATTACACAGCAGCAGGGCGCGCGCAGTGCTGAGTGTCGCCATTATTGGCAATCTGGCTCTGCTTGCTTACTACAAATATGCCGATTTTTTTATCAGCAACGTCAATCCATTTCTCGACACACCCATGACGCTGCTGCACCTGGCACTACCTCTCGGTATCAGTTTTTTTACGTTCACCCAGATTGCTTTTCTCGTGGATGTGCACCGCGGCAATGCACGGGAGTACAGCCTCACCCACTACTTTCTCTTTGTTACTTACTTTCCACATTTGATTGCCGGCCCGATCATGCACCACAAGGAAATGATGCCGCAATTCGCTTCATCCGCAGCGCAAACTGTTGACTGGAAAAACATTTACCTCGGTTTATTTATTATCGCCATCGGCTTGATAAAAAAATCAGTGCTGGCTGATTCACTCGCCATTGGCGCAAATGAGGGTTTCAGTAGCACAGCACCATTAGCTTTCGATCAAGCCTGGATGACCAGCCTGAGCTATACCTTGCAACTGTATTTTGATTTTTCCGGTTACACGGATATGGCGATCGGCGCTTCACTGATTTTCAATATCCAGCTCCCTGCCAATTTCAACTCGCCATATAAGGCCATCAATATACGTGACTTCTGGCAGCGCTGGCATATCACTTTGTCACGCTGGTTGCGTGATTATCTGTATATCCCCCTTGGCGGAAACCGTTACGGTATGGCACATAGTTTTGCCGCACTCATCATCACATTTTTATTGGGCGGATTGTGGCACGGACCTAGCTGGACATTTATTGTCTGGGGATTGATGCACGGCTGTGCGGCTGTGCTGCACAGAATCTGGCAACAATATAATTTCCGGCTCCCCATATTCGCAGGCTGGCTGATAACCTTTATTTTCGTGAATGCTGCCTGGGTTTTTTTTCGCGCTGACGATATTGCAACCGCAGTCAACATCCTGAAAAGCATGCTTGGCGTACACGGCTTTGCCGCTGCAACTGATTTCGCAGCTCTGATAAAAAGTGCAGCTGACATAGCGGTATGGAATCC
>DAOMGA010000313.1:0-2735 GCA_035430085.1 Pseudomonadales bacterium | reverse complement strand
TTACGGCTTTGAACTTCGGGTTCAAACAACAATCGGGATTCAGCAACAGGCGAGGCCGTGCCTAATCGCTGTAATCCGGCCAAGGTTCGGGAATCAATGACAACAACGGGGACATCCGGCTCAGACAGATATTGTGCAGAGTCCTCGTCGGTGTCGCTTTGTTGGTCCACGACCACCAGAAGTCCGCCACCGGAGCCCAAAATGCGTACAATACGGGTATTAAATGTAGCCTGGATTTTTCCTATCAGTTGTCGAATTTGACCATCATCTTCCATTTCGACAGCTCCCTGCTTTTTAACGACTTGTGCTTGTTCAACACCTTCCTGTACAGGCACTTCAAGAGATTTGGATGGGACTTTATCTTCAACCATAACCGGCTCAACGCCAGCCAAATCATCTATCAAGGTTTGCAGCATTTTTTTGGATACACCGACCACATCTTCAGAGGCTTCAGGACTGATAACATTATCGAACAAATCCCGCTTGCCTTTTACCAGCTTTGCGACCTGCTGTTCGTAAGAGTCTTCGGCCAACAACAGAAAAATCTGTACATTCTGCTTTTGACCCAAGCGATGTATGCGTGCGATACGCTGGTCCAGCACGGCTGGATTCCAGGGCATATCCAGGTTTATCAACACGGTTGCCGATTGCAGATTCAAACCTACACCGCCAGCATCTGTGGAAATAAATATCTGTACTGCATCGTCATGCTGAAACTTGTCCATCAGTTCCCCCCGTTTTTGGCTGGGAATGCCGCCGTGCAAACGTACACAACCCAGACCCATTGCTTGGACTAACGATTCCACCATTTCAGTCATCAATGCCCATTGGGAAAAAATCACGGCTTTGCGATTACTTTGCAAACACAATTCCTCCAGCAAACGTGATAATTCATCCAGTTTGGGTGATCCTTTTGTTACCTTGTCCACCAGACCCGCCGCATCACAAGCCATACGCGCCTGTTGTAGTGCTGACATCATACGGTTCTGCTCGCTCGGTGTTAATGGTCTTCGCTTGGCAATTTGTGCCAATTGCCCCGCAGCAGACATAGCCGAATCGTGTATATCCCTCTGCATGTTATCCAGAGGAATATCCAGACACACTTCGGTTCTGTCCGGCAACTGATCGCTCACCAAACTTCGATTGCGCCTTAACATCACTGGTGCGATACGCCGCCTTAATTCCGACAGATTACGATAACCGATGACTTTGCCGCGTTCATCCGTCACATGAAATTCCAAGAGACATCGCCATAGCGGCCCCAGCACTCGAGCATCAACCACTTGCAGCAGGCTGTATAAATCTTCAAGACGGTTTTCCAGCGGTGTGCCGCTTAACACAAACACATAACGTGAGGGGATTAATTTGATCGTCGAGGCAATTTTAGTACGCCAATTCTTGATACGTTGCGCTTCATCCAGGATCACCAGATCAGGTTTTAGCGTTTCGCTGATAACGCCAAGATCGCGCACGGTCAATTCATAATTGACGATAAAAAACAGCACGTCTGCCCGATATTGCACAGATCTGTTTTCTACGGCGCCCTGAATAATCTGCACCGAATGCTTAGTGAATTTTTCAACTTCCCTGGCCCATTGATGTTTTAACGAGGCAGGACAGACCACCAGAACTTTCCTGATACTGGCATTATCGACCAGCCAGGAAGCGGCGGAAATCGCCTGTAAAGTCTTACCCAACCCCATGTCATCGGCCAATAATGCACGTCCCCGTGATGCCAGAAACGCCACACCTTCGGTTTGATAAGGGAACAATCGCGCTTTAATACCAGGCAAAACGCCATTAGCCCGCATAATTTCCTGGGTAATCTGCCGAGAACGAACCGCCTGCGACGCATCTTCGGCGCATTGATGCACAAACTGCACCGCATCATCGCCCACAAAAAAATCTTCGCGCCCCAAAACCTGCTCGGAAAAACGGAAGAAATCTTCAGGTAAACGACCACTAAATACACCGTCCGCACTAAAGAATTCCGACAACAGAGCCGCTAATTCAACCTCAACCTGCGCAATTTTATGTAAGCGTACAACCGGACGAGTCGCCGACTCCCAAGCCAGATACACAAATGAAACCGGACAGCCTGCGTCTTTTAATTGTTTATAGTTAGGGCTTTTCTTGGCGTAATGTAAAACCGCTTCAATATGCTTACAAGTACCCAAACGGTTAGTGGCCAGGTCCGGGCAAGTGCAATAGTTCATCCGTTGATCCAGCGAGCGAATCTGTACCTGATAAGACTTCTTTCTGTGCGTAGCCGAAATAATGGAAGTGGCTTGCCAGATGCCAAAACCCAAATTACCGCTGATTAATTTAACACTGACTTCATTTCTGCCCTTTTTTACCCGTTCTAAAATAGCCTCGTCGACAGCACTGCCTAAAACCTTGTCGTCGTCATATCCGAATTGCTCAGCATAGCTATATAAAGCTGCAATGGCATGTTTGCAAACACCGCCATTCTCCGGACAATCACAACTGATGTGCAGCTCATTCCCTTCACCGTGCGTCAATTCCACCCAATAGGGCTCATTAACATTGGCATCTTCTACTTGAGCCATTAGGACATTATCCTGCACATCCAAAGCAAACACCCGGTTCTCGGAAAAATAAGCCAAGCCCTGTTTTACCGTGTCATCGGATGCAATAGTCTTCAAACGTTCGGTATCGTAGAGAAATAAATCTTTATCCATATCACGAGAACTCAGGCGGAATCAAAAAATATA
>DAOMGA010000312.1:0-2737 GCA_035430085.1 Pseudomonadales bacterium | reverse complement strand
CGCACAAAATGCGTTCACAACGCCATTCACCAACGGCGCTTCAGGGCCGACAATGGTCAGATCAACATGGTCGCGGGCAAACGCCACCAATGCAGCGTTATCGAGAATATCCAACGCAATATTTTCACACTTGTTTTCAAATGCGGTGCCGGCATTACCGGGCGCAACAAATATTTTTTCTACCCGTGTATCCTGCGCACATTTCCATGCCAACGCGTGTTCACGACCACCCGAACCCAGCAATAAAATTTTCATACTGCAATCCTCAATGACGAAAATGGCGCATACCAGTAAACACCATAGCGATACCGTGTTCGTCCGCTGCCGCAATCACTTCTTGATCACGCATCGATCCGCCTGGCTGAATGACACAAGCAATACCAGCCTGGGCAGCATTATCAATGCCGTCGCGGAACGGGAAAAATGCGTCAGACGCCATAACAGCACCTTGCACCTGCAAGCCTGCATGTTCTGCCTTGATACCTGCGATGCGCGCAGAATTAATACGGCTCATCTGGCCTGCACCGATACCAATAGTCTGGCGATTTTTTGCATACACAATCGCATTAGATTTCACATATTTCGCTACTTTCCATGCGAATACCAGATCATGAATTTCTGCTTCAGTCGGCGCGCGCTTTGTCACAACTTTTAAATCAGAATCCTTGATCATACCTGTATCCAGATCTTGCACCAGCAAGCCGCCGTTAATGCGTTTCCAGTCCCATTGCGCAATGCGCTGCTCCGGCAAATCACCACACACCATCACGCGAACATTTTGTTTTGATGCCAATATTTCCAGCGCATCGTCTTCGATTGACGGTGCAATTATCACCTCGACAAACTGGCGCTCAATGATAGCTTTGGCTGTCAGCAGATCCAGGGTGCGGTTAAAGGCAATAATACCGCCGAAAGCTGACTCGGGATCGGTGGCATAGGCGAGATCATATGCAACACCAATGCCGTCCAGCGACACCGCGACACCGCACGGATTGGCGTGTTTTACAATCACACACGCAGGTTTCACAAAACTTTTTACACATTCCAGCGCAGCATCGGTATCCGCTATATTGTTGTACGACAATTCCTTGCCTTGCAATTGCTTCGCTGTTGCAACACTCACCTCAAGTGGATTCGCTTCTACATAAAACGCCGCGCTCTGGTGAGGATTTTCACCATAACGCAAATCCTGCGCCTTGATCAGTTGCGCATTAAACGTGCGCGGAAATTTATCAACTGAACCGCCAACACGAGCTCCAAGATAATTGGCGATCATGCCGTCATACTGCGCTGTGTGCTCAAATGCTTTGACAGCCAGATCAAAACGCAGTGCGTGTGACAACCCGCCTTGATTATCGATAGATTCCAACACCGTCAAATAATCTGCACTATTAACGACAATGCCAACATGCTCATGATTTTTTGCTGCCGCACGCACCATAGTTGGTCCGCCGATATCAATATTCTCAATTGCATCATCCAGGCTGCAATCCGGATTGGCTGTAGTTTTTGCAAACGGATACAAATTGACCACCACCAGATCAATAGGGGCAATATCATGCTGCTGCATGACTGCATCATCCTGTCCACGCCGACCAAGAATACCGCCGTGAATTTTCGGATGCAGCGTTTTAACACGACCGTCCATCATTTCGGGAAATCCCGTATGATCCGAAACTTCAGTCACGTCGATATCATTATCTTTCAATAATCTGAATGTTCCACCCGTTGAGAGCAACTGCACATCACGTAATGCCAGCGCTCTGGCAAACTCAACAATGCCGGTTTTTTCAGAGACAGAAATAAGTGCACGGCGCACCGGACTTGTAGTCGTCATAATAACCTCGATAAATCGATTGCAAAAAATGAAAAAGGAGGCGAACGCCTCCTCTTGTATTGATTTTGCGCTGTTAAAGTAGATCGTACTGTTTCAATTTTTTGCGCAAAGTACCCCGGTTAAGCCCGAGCACCTCTGCAGCACGCGACTGGTTATTGCGCGTATATTCCAGCACGACTTCCAGCAATGGCAATTCAACCTCAGTAAGCACCATCTGATAAAGATCAGCCGCATCATGGCCATCAAGATGGCTGAAATAGTTGCGCATCGCCTGCTCAACACAGTGACGTATAGTGGGCTGACCCATTTCGCCAGTCTGTGCCTGTTCAATGTGTTCCGGTGTTTTCACAATGCGCAATGCCGTATCTTGTGAGCTCATGCCGCTATTACCTCAAGACTTTCCAGATACTCATTACTTTCCAGATACTCGTTGGTATCGATCATTTGCATCAGTGATGCGATTTGTTCCGATGCCAGCAAGAGGCGATTAAAACCGCTGCGCCAGTCCGACGAAAGATCAAGATGCTGGCTGTACCACGCAACGTGCTTGCGCACCATCTTCACACCCTGGTTGTCGCCATAAAATGCATGCATCGCTTTTATGTGGCCCAACATAATGGCTGTTTTTTCTGCGGCAGTTACGGCTGGCAAATATTCGCCATGATGTAAAAAATGCGCCATTTCACGTAGCAACCAAGGTCTTCCATGGGCAGCGCGCCCAATCATTACCGCTTGGGCACCTGTGTAATCCAATACTTGCCTGGCTTGTTGCGGCGTACAGATATCACCGTTAGCAACAACGGGAATACTGACACGCGACACCAGACTGGCAATGGAATCGTATTCCACTGGGGAGTGATATCAACAAGCACGACTGCGCACGTGTAGTGTAATAGCCTG
>DAOMGA010000311.1:0-2738 GCA_035430085.1 Pseudomonadales bacterium | reverse complement strand
ACTGGCAGCAATACGCTGCACATCCTGCGGCTGCCAGAACGGCAAAAAATCCTGTAACAGTGCACTATCAACTTTCAGCCAACCGCCCGTTGCGCGATGCACAAACAGTTCATGCAATACCGCCAACAACACGGTCTCCTCCAGCCCGATGGTGGCGGCGAGGGACGGTGAAATCACCAGCGGTTTTTCCGGCAAGAGGCGGAATGTCATACGCTCAGGCATCCAGATCCGGTATTAACCGGCTTTCAATACGCACCATGGTGTCTTTCAGCCACAACTTGCGCTTCTTCAAACGCTGTAACAACAATTGATCGAAATAGGGCTTCTCTTGCAGACAGGTAATTTCACTGTCCAGCAAACGATGCTCTTCACGCAGCCGTTTGAGTGTGATAGGCAGGTCGTCTTCCATCGCGAGAATTCTCAGACAGGATCGGTATGAATCAGTACATCAGCGTTCGGGAAGCGATCACGGATCGCCTGTTCAATCTCTTCGGTTATCGCATGCGCTTGTAACAGCGAAATATGTTTGTCCACATCAATATGCAGTTGCACAAACATGATATGCCCTGCCTGACGCGTACGCAGTTGATGATGGCCACGCACATCCGGATTCTCCTCGACAATCTTGTCGACGACTTGCCAGACTTCCGGGCCCAGTTCCTCATCCAGCAGTAATCGCAACGACTTGGCGCCAATCTGCCAGGCACTGTGCACAATAAATGCGGCAATGATGATACCGAGACCCGCGTCGACATGCCTGAATCCCCACTGCGCCAGCAACAACGCCACCATGATGCTGGCGTTGGCCAGGATGTCGCTGAAATAATGCAGTGAATCGGCCTCGATGGCGTTGGATTGCGTCTTCTTCACGACATGTTTCTGAAAAACCACCAATGCGATGGTCAGTGCCAGCGAGACCCCCATCACCAGCAAACCGATGCCGGTGTGAGTGACAGGATGCGGATTGAGGATATTGTCGATGGCGTGCAGGAACAAAAAGCCGGCAGAACCGGCAATAAACGCCGCCTGCGCCAACCCGGCCACAGCCTCTGCCTTGCCGTGACCAAAACGATGATCTTCATCCGCCGGCGTCATGGCGTAACGCACGGCAAAGAAATTGATGACCGACACCATACTGTCCATGGTCGAATCAACCAGTGACGCCAACAAGCTGACGGAGCCACTCATCAACCAGGCAGACAGCTTCAGTACAATCAAGATCACCGCGACAATGACAGCTGCTGTACTGGCCTGCCGCATCAAACGCTGGTTTTCCGCGCTGACAGTGATGGCTGAACCGTAAGAGGCGGCTTTAATATGACCGTGACTGTGCATTTTCACAAATTCAGTAGTGACCGCTAGACGAGCAGCATAAACCTGCAGCTGCCCGACTTGCAAAGCGCGCCGAAGAAATCCATGCTCGCGCCTTCCTTTATTACACAAATCCTATCGAATATGACCGCATCCAGAACCGTTCTTATCACCGGCGCTTTCGGCAACCTCGGCCAGATGGTGCTCGCTGAACTGAAACAGCGTGGCCACCGCATACTGGCGATGGATCTCGACAATCCCGTCAATCGCAAAGCAGCCGTCAGACTCCAGCCCTTGTATGACGAGCTGGCCTGGGGGGATTTGCGCACCGTGGATTTCAAACCGCTGTTGCAGGGCTGTATCGCCGTGGTCCATCTCGCCGCTGTGCTGCCTCCCGTTACGGAGCGAGCGCCCGAGCTGGCACATGACATCAACGTGAAAGCCACGCTGCGCCTGATGGCTGATATAGAAGCGCGCATCATCAAGCCACTGCTGGTGTACCCGTCTTCCGTCACGGTTTTCGGTTACCCGGAACCCGCCACACGCCTGATGCAAGCGACCGACCCGGTTGCGCCAAGCGACCACTACACACACCATAAAGTGGAGATCGAGCAGCATCTGGCAGCCAGCTCAATACCCTGGTCTGTGCTGCGGGTGGGGGTGTCGGTGGATTCACGCACGCTGGGCACGGAGCTGTCGATGGTACGCAAACTGTTTCAGGTAGCGCCGGACAATCCACTGGAATATGTACACCCGCGTGACGTGGCAACTGCCATGGCCAACGCCATCAACAATCCTCGCGCCATCGGCAAAGTCTTGCTGCTGGGCGGCGGGGGCGATTGCCGCGTGACCCAACACCAGTTTCTCAGCGCAGCGATCAACGCACTGGGCATTCAACTGCCGCGCGATATGCTGGGCAGTGAGCGCTACTACACCTCGTGGATGGATACGGCAGAAACGCAGGACATCCTGCAATTCCAGCAGCACCACTTCGCTGACTACCAGCAGGATATGCAACAGCGTTTGCGCTGGGTGCGGCTGTTCACAGCACCGCTAGCGCCGCTGGTGTTGTGGATCATGCGGCGAGTGTTGAAATAGAAAAAGGGAAAAAGGTGCCGGAGGGATTAAAAAATGTACAGCGTTGTTCAAAAAATAATTCCTCTGGCACTTTTAACACTGGCACTTTCAGTTGCTGGAATTGATATCCAGAATGCGCAGGCGGCTGAAACGCCAAAAATTAAAGCGCAACGCGCGGTGACAGTCACGCGCATGCAAAAAATTGCTGCGGGTGAAATGGATGACATTAAATTCGTCGGCCGGGTAGTGGATCAGGATGGTAACCCCGTACCCGGGGTGGAGTTTAGTTATGATGCAATAGGTAATGGCATGGTGCCAGGGCCCGGAAGAGGCACTCGTCATGCCGATGA